>NZ_JBIBKS010000002.1:423279-587993 GCF_042959345.1 Streptomyces sp. NPDC007905
TGGTGGACGCCTGGCGCAGGTTGTCGGTGGCGACCGTGGCGCGCTCGGCTGCGGCGAATGGCGCGGTGAGGTCCCGGGCGTGGTCGAGGGCCGTGCACGGGAAGCCACGGCGGCGGTTGAAGGCCGCGCGCGGGAAGGCCACAGCGGCGGGCGCGCGCAGCAATTGTCCCGGCCGGTGCGGTCGGTTCGTCCTCGAGCGTGGTCCCGGCCGGTGCGGTCGGCCGGTCCTTCGGGCTTAGTTCCGGCCGGTGCGGTCGGCCCGTCCTCGGGCCTGGTTCCGGCCGCTCGTGCGCACCGGCCCGGAGCGACTGCGGCCACCCGTCCGGGCCCGCCTTCCGCGACCCCGGTGATGTTTCTTCCGCCCACGGCTGACAGGCCGGTTCGGGGTTGCCATCCCCCGCCCCCTCTGAGGGAGGATGGCGGAATCCGTACGAAGGGAAATTCACGGTGACCATCGACCCGTCCTCGATTCCGAACTTCGGGGGCCAGCCCGAGCCGCAGCCCCAAGGACCGGCGGGCCCCGTCGTCCCGGATCAGGACCTCGTGAAGCAGCTCCTCGACCAGATGGAGCTGAAGTACGTCGTCGACGAGGAGGGTGACCTCGCGGCGCCGTGGGAGCAGTTCCGCACGTACTTCATGTTCCGCGGGGAGGCCGAACAGGCGGTCTTCTCGGTGCGGACCTTCTACGACCGCCCCCACAAGATCGACGAGAAGCCCCAGCTGCTGGAGTCCATCGACGACTGGAACCGCCGCACCCTGTGGCCCAAGGTGTACACCCACACCCACGACGACGGCACGGTCCGCCTCATCGGCGAGGCCCAGATGCTGATCGGCACCGGCGTCGACCTCAACCACTTCGTCTCCTCCACGGTCAGCTGGGTGCGGGCCGCGATCGAGTTCGACAAGTGGCTGGTCGAGCAGCTCGGTCTCGAGCAGGAGGTCAACGACTCGGACGAACCCGAGGACGACGGGGAGTAACCGAGTCCGGTCAGGTCTGGGGGCGCCGCCCCCAGGCCGCGGTCACGGCTGCCGCAACCGCTGCGCAGCCTCCCGCGGAACCTCCTCGCGCCCGCAGAAGGCGAACCGCACGAGCGGCGCCCCGGCGCCGAGTGGGCGGGGCAGGACGGCCGCCCCGTGACGCGGACGGGACGGTTGCACACGGCAGATGCCCGTGAGCTACCGGCGACGCCACGGCGCGCGCAGAACCGCTGAACTCCCGTGACCCTCGCTGTTCCTGCCGACAAGCACGCGTGCTTCGAGCGAGCCCGAAGGGGGCCCGGCTTCAGGACGTGAGGCGTCGCAGGCGGTCGGCGGCCTCGGCGAGAACGTCGTCCCTCTTGCAGAAGGCGAAGCGAACCTGGCTGCGGCCGGCATCGCGGTCGTCGTAGAAGACGGAGTTGGGGATGGCGACGACGCCGCAGCGTTCGGGGAGCGCGCGGCAGAAGGCGAGGGCGTCCTTCTCGCCGAGGGGGGTGATGTCGGTGGTGATGAAGTACGTGCCCTGGGGCTGGTAGACCTCGAAGCCCGCCGCGCGCAGGCCGTCGCCGAGCAGGTCGCGCTTACGACGGTGGTCGGCGCGGAAGGTGTCGAAGTACGCGTCCGGCAGGCGCAGCGCTTCGGCGACCGCGTACTGGAAGGGGCCCGCGCTGACGTAGGTCAGGAACTGCTTGACGGTCCGGACGGCGGTCACGAGTTCCTGGGTACTGGTCACCCAGCCGACCTTCCAGCCGGTGAACGAGAAGGTCTTGCCCGCCGAACCGATCGTCACCGTCCGCTCGCGCATCCCGGGGAAGGCGGCCAGCGGCAGGTGCTCGGCGTCGTCGAAGACCAGGTGCTCGTAGACCTCGTCCGTCACCACCAGCAGGTCCCGCTCCACCGCCAGCCCGGCGATCGCGGCCAGCTCGGCGCGCGTGAGGACCGTACCGGTCGGGTTGTGCGGGGTGTTGATCAGCAGCAGACGGGTGCGGTCGGTGACGGCGGCGCGCAGCTCGTCCAGGTCCAGCCGGAAGCTCCCGTCCTGCGGCCGCAGGGTCACCGGCACGCGCCGGCCGCCCGCCATCGCGATGCTCGCCGCGTACGAGTCGTAGTACGGCTCGAGGGCCACGACCTCGTCCCCGGGCTCCAGCAGTGCCAGCAGCGAGGCCGCGATCGCCTCCGTCGCGCCTGCCGTGACCAGCACCTCGGTGTCGGGGTCGTACGACAGCCCGTAGCGGTGCAGCTGGTGCGCGGCGACCGCGGTGCGCAGCTCGGGGATCCCCGCACCCGGCGGGTACTGGTTGCCGCGTCCGTCGCGCAGCGCGCGTACGGCGGCCTCCCGCACCTCTTCGGGGCCGTCGGTGTCGGGAAAACCCTGGCCCAGGTTGATCGCCCCGGTCGCCACGGCGAGGGCGGACATCTCGGCGAAGATCGTCGTCCCGAATTCGGCAAGGCGGCGGTTGAGGTGCGGGCGCGCGGTGGAGGTCATGCCGGTCATCCTGCGCCCAAGCTCTGGGCTTCCTCAACATGGCTTCGTCGATGAACACCTGGGGTGTTCGAAATCCAGTAGCCGAAGAAGTGCAGAGCAGAAGCTGCAGCGGAAAGCGGAGGCCGGCGGAGCGGCTTTCAGCTACTGAGTGCCTGCGGGAGGGTTTCGTGGCAGTCGATGACGGTGTCGATGCCGACGATGTGAAGGACGCGCTGCACGGATTGGCCTGGTCGGGCCAGGCGGAGCCAGCCGCCGGCTCCGCTGAGGGCGCGGTGGGCCGTGATGAGGACGTTGATGCCGCTGGAGTCCATGAAGGTCACCTGCCCCAGGTCCACCACGACTCGGGGCCGGGGCGCGTCGGAGACATCGAGGGCCTGGCGGAGCGTGTCACCGGTTTGGTGGTCGATCTCCCCGGCGACGGTCACCACATGGATACCGTCGGTCACAGAGATGGCGGTCGACAGCTTGCCCGCCTGCGCCGCCTGTTCGGTATCCGCCACTTCTCCCTCAGCCATGTCGTGATACTGGCACAGTCATGCCCTCGCGGGAATCGGTGCCCTGAAGGCACGGGGTGATGCGTGGGTGAGACGAGGACAACACAGGGGCGCCAGGCGTCACCTTCCTTGGCGCGGGTATACGCGCGAGGTGTGAACGGGGTAGCGAAGGCGGCGGTCATGGAATCAGCCCCTGTGGGCGAGGAAGGCACCACGCCGGGCGAACAGACCATCCAGACCACAGTGGCCCTGGACGGGACCGGCACGGTCATCGCCGAAGCTCGGCACTTGGCCGCCGATTTCCTCACCCGTGTCCAGGCCGACCACTGCCTGCCGGTCTCCCGGCGCGCCATGGACCTGACCCGGCTGGTGGTGAGCGAGCTGGTCACCAACGCCCTCAAGTACGCTCCGGGGCCGCTGCTGCTGGACCTGCGGATCGTCGGTGACACGGTCGAGGTCGCCGTGTGGGACGCCGACCCGGTACTGCCCGTCGCCCGGGCCGCGGATGCCGGCCGGGTGGGCCAGCACGGCCTGGAGATCGTCATGGCCGTCGCCCAGGGCTTCGAAGCGCAGCGGGAGCCGGTCGGCAAACGCATCACCGCCCGCATCGCCCTGCTGGACGACCCGGGCGGTGCGGTCGCCGGACGACGCACCCTGTAAGGGCAAGGCGGCCGAGCTCCACAGATCCGTCACCCGAGCAGTCTGGTAGCGAACGGGTCCTCTGGCTCCCCTGGCGTTCCTCGCGGTTCCCCGTACGAGCCGGCACGCGTCTGGCACGACCTCTTCGTCCCGAACTACGGGCGCGGCGGTCGCTGAGGCTTGCTGGGCCGGCCGGCCACCGCCCGGATTTCGCGCCGGGTCGCTGCTGTGGGGTGCCTCACGAGAAGATCACGGCCCCTAGACGGCCCAGTGACACCCCCACGGCCTCCGAACCGTCTTTCCATGCAGGGCAGGGGCCGTTGCCCCGCGAGAACCCTCTGGACTTCCTCAACTCTGCTTTGGCGGGGGACGAGCCTGGGCATCCCCCGTTCACCGCGGCCCATGGGGGGCCGCCTCGGGGGAACGGAAAGAAGGTGGCGCCATGGGCACCGTCTTCCTGGTGGTGATGATCGCGGTCATCTGCTTCGGGATCGTCGCGTCCGCGGTCGGCAAGGGAGGTCACGGCCGCCGGTCGTCCCGGTCCTCGTCCTACCACGGGGGCAGCAGCTGGTGGGCCGGTGGGGGAGACGGCGGTTCGTCGTCCGGCGGGCACCACTCCGGCGGGCACCACTCCTGCGGGGGCGGTCACTCGTCGTGCGGCGGGGGTTCCTCGTGCGGGGGCGGTTCGTGCGGCGGCGGGGGCGGGGGAGGCAGCTGACGGGGGTGGCTGCCAGGGGAGGCGGCTGACACGGGGCAGCCGAGCTTCCCGCGCCCGTGCGCTCGTCGGAAGAGGACATCCGGCGGGCGCACGGCCGTCTCGGCCGAGCGCTCGGCGCACGCCGTAGTTGAACAGTTGAACTGGGGAGCCCTCTGAGGGATGGAAACCCCACGAAGTTGGGTAAAAACGCTGTGGCAGCGCCACTGTTCATGATTCCCTCTCAATCACCAACGCAGCCCCTCGGACGTCCCGCAGACTCCCCTCCCCGGCCGGGCCGGCTGGGCTGACCGGGCTGACATGGCCGATCTCCCCCCTCCTTGCGTGCTAGCGGAGCCGATCCATGCTCACGACCCTGAACACCTCCTACACCGATACGCGCGCTGCCGACCTCGCCTGGGCGCTCGGACGCGAACCGCTCCCCGCCCTGGCCACCCTCGATCTCGAACTGACTGGTGCGAAACTGCAGTTGAGGCTGCTCGGCGCATCCCATCAGGTCCTGCTCGAGGAGAAGCGGGGCAACTGTTCGGAGACGGTCGCCTGCATCCCGGGCTCCAGCACCCCGCTGCCGCTGGGCGTCGCCAAGCGGGTCGGGGACTGGGAGTACGAGTTCGCGGCGCGCGTCGAGGTGCTCACGCCGGGCTCGTTCGCGGGCCGCGCCCAGGAGTTGCTGGCCCTCGTCTCCGATCATCCGCACGGACTCGCCGGCGTCTTCCCCGGCAGCCCGCACGCCTTCACCGCCATGCTGGCCCAGCGGCACGACGGCCAGGTGCACTGGCGCACCTGGCACGCCTATCCGCAGGACGGGCAGTTGGTGGCGACGCGGACGCGGGTCGGGGCGCGGGTGCCCAAGGCCCCGGCAATCTAATGCGACATAAGCCCCTCGTACGTCAACTGGCCGCATTTCCACACGTGTGGGTGACGAAGCGTACCGAGCGTGTGACGTAACGTCGCAGAGTGATCGAACCGCACGCCCCCGCGCGCCCGGGTGCACCGACCTGGACAGGCCCCGCACGGCTGCCCGTCCGGCCCGGCACCGGGCGGTTCCTGGTCCTCGTGTGCGTCTTCGTCTGCGCGGCCTGCGGACTCGTGTACGAACTCGAACTCGTCGCGTTCGCCTCGTACTTGATCGGCGACTCGGTCACCCAGGCCTCCGTCGTGCTGTCCGTGATGGTCTTCGCGATGGGCATCGGCTCGCTCGCCGCCAAGCGGCTGCGCTGGCACGCGGCCGCCGGCTTCGGTGCGATCGAGACCGTCCTGGCGCTGGTCGGCGGATGCAGTGCGATGGCGCTGTACGCCGTCTTCGCCTGGACCGGCGGCTGGGGCGGGATGTGGGTCGACGGACCGCGCTGCCTCCTGGTCGCCTTCTCGCTCGCCATCGGTCTGCTCGTCGGCGCCGAAGTCCCCCTGCTGATGGAGCTGATCCAGCGCATTCACCGCCAGGACGCGGGCGGTGCGGTCGCCGACCTGTTCGCGGCGGACTACGTCGGCGCCCTCGTCGGCGGCCTGGCCTTCCCCTTCCTGCTCCTGCCGTTCCTGGGCCAGTTGACCGGCGCGCTGCTCACCGGCGCGGTCAACGTCGTCGCCGGCGGCGCCCTGGTCCTCGGCCTGTTCCGCCGCGACCTGACCCGCCGCGCCCGCTGGACCCTTCTCCTCGTCGGCCTCACCGTCCTCGGCGTCCTCGCCGCCGCCGCCGCCCTCGCCGACGACTTCGAACGCGCCGCCCGGCACGCGGTGTACGGCAGGGACGTCCGGGTCGCCCTGCAGACCGACGTCCAGGAGGTCGTCCTCGCCGGGGGCACCCACGGCCGCCCCCTCGACCTCTTCCTCGACGGCCGGCTGCGCGTCGGCGGCCGCGACGAACGCCGCTACCACGAGGCGTTGGTCCACCCCGCGATGACCGGCCCGCACGCGCGCGTGCTCATCCTCGGGGGCGGCGACGGGCTGGCCGCCCGCGAAGTGCTGCGACACCCGGGCGTGCGCCGCGTCGACGTCGTGGAACTCGACGCCGGCCTGATCGGGCTGGCCCGCAGCGACCCCGGCCTGTCCGCCCTCAACCGGCACGCCTACGACGACCCCCGCGTCCACAGCATCACGGCGGACGCGCTCACCTGGCTGCGCGGGGCGCCGCAGACGTCGTTCGACGTGGTGATCGCGGATCTGCCCGATCCGGGCATCACGGCCAGCACCAAGCTGTACTCCCAGGAGTTCTACGGCCTGGCCCGCCGCGTCCTCGCCGACGGCGGCCGCCTGGTGGTGCACGCCGGCCCCCTCGCCAGCCGCCCCCGCGTCTTCTGGACGGTGGCCTCGACCCTCCGTGCGTCCGGCTTCGCCCTCGCCCCCTACCGGGTCCTCGGCCACGACTCCGGCTTCCCGGCCGGCCCCGACCGTTCTGCGGGAGCGTCCGGGGCCCCGCACGACTGGGGCTTCCTGCTGGCGGCGGCGGGCGACTCGGCGCCGCAGCTGCGCCTCGACCCGCGCGGACCACGGCCGCACACCCTCACCCAGCGCGACCTGGTGGCCGACGCGCTGGCGGCGGAGCGTACACGGATCGGAGGGCTGCCGGCGTCGACGCTGGTGCATCCGCGGTACTGAAGGGGGGGACGTTCCGGTCACTCGTGGGTAGGCTCAGCCGACATGGAGCACCAGGTCTTCGTTCCGGTTCCGGCCGACCGGCTCAGAGAAGCCCTCGCCGACCTCGCTCGGGTGGCCCGGGCGGTCCCCGGGCTCCAGCAGGATGCCGGGGCCCAACCCGTCGCCGGGCGGCTGAAGTTGCGCGTCGGCGGCCACTCCGTCACCTATCGCGGTGCGGTCCGCGTCTCGCCCCACCAGGACGGCACGTACGCCGTCGAGGGCGAGGCCACCGAGGCCCGCGGCACCGGCACCGTCAAACTCGCCCTCACCCTGCGCCTCACGGACACCAAGGGTGGCGCCACCGTGACGGTCGAGGGCACGGCGGACGCGGACGGACGCATCGCCGAACTGCCCGCGGAAGCGGTGCACTCGGCGGTGATCCGCCTGCTGAACCGTTTCGTGGAGAGCCTTGCCGAGAACCCCGAGGAAAGCGCGGAGAACCCGGCGGAGGGGGAGAGCGGGGCGGAGTCCGAGCGCGCCTCCGTCTTCGACACCGAGGTGCCCCCGCCCGCCCTGGACCCCGAGGCGGACCTGGACACCGACCGCCTCTCCGGCTTCGCCGAGACGGGCGAGCCGCCCGCCGAGGCCGCGCACGCGCGCCGCACGATGATCGGCCGCAGCGCGGAGGAGGTGGACCACGCCCCGCCGCGCGGCCGCTACGCCCCCGTACCGGCCCCCCAGACCGTCGCAGGCAACCCGGTCCTGCGCTGGGCGGCACCCGCCGCCGCCCTGGCCCTGGCCTCGGCGATCGTGCTGGGCCGCGCCCTGCGCAAACGACGCTGACGCCCGGGCGGGGCACCCGTCCCGAACCACGCGTGGATCGGGCGTACCTCGACCGGCACGACAGAGACGCCGGGAACGCGCTCGGCGACGGCACGCGCCCACTCGGGCTCGCGCAGTCGATCACGTAGTGGGCGGTCAGCTCTTCGGTCGTGTCCGTGCGAGGCCCGGCCGTCGTCGTCCCGGCCCTCCTCGCACCACCAGGGCGTCGTCGTGTCCGCCGGGAGGGCCCGCCGGAGGGGCCGGGCCGTTCTTCGGTATCCCGCCGGTGTCCGCCCGGCCGCGGTGGACCGGGCGGTGCCCGCGGAACCCTCGGCGCGCTGTTCGTCGGTCACGGCGGCGGTCATGGCGTAGGTGGCCGCCGGATCGGCGTACCTCGGCACCCTGTACTTCGGGAGCTCACCCTGGCACCGCTTGTCCGGCGCACGCCCTCTTGATCGCCCCAGTAGGGTCGTCCCGTGAGTAACGAAGACATCACGCTGACCGCGGGCGACGCGGAAGTGAGCGTGCGGCCCGGCAACGGCGGCCGTATCGGTGGGCTCCGGATCGGCGGCGTCGAGCTGCTGCGGCAGGGCGAGCGCTACGGCTGCTTCCCGATGGTGCCCTGGTGCGGCCGGATCCGGGAGGGCCGCTTCCTGGACGGCGCCACCGTCCGCCAGATGCCCCTCAACTCCCCACCGCACGCGATCCACGGCACCGCACGCGACGGCGCCTGGCGCACCGCCCGCACCTCGGCGGACGAGGCCGTCCTCACGTGCGACCTGGTCGACCCCTGGCCGCACCGCGGCCGCGTCACCCACGTCGTCACGCTCGCCGCGGACAGCCTGACGCTGACCATGTCCGTGGAGGCGTACGACGACTCCTTCCCGGCGCAGATCGGCTGGCACCCGTGGTTCAACCGGAACCTCGGCGGCCAGGACGCCCAGCTGGACTTCAAGCCCGCCTGGCAGGAGGAGCGCGGCGCCGACCACCTGCCCACCGGCAACCGCATCGATCCCAGGCCCGGCCCCTGGGACGACTGCTTCGGCATGCCCGACGGCGTCGACGTCACCCTCACCTGGCCCGGACAGCTGGAGCTGAAGGTGACCAGCCGGGAGGAGTGGGTGGTCGTCTACGACGAACAGGCCGAGGCCGTCTGCGTGGAACCGCAGACCGGGCCGCCCAACGGCCTGAACACCCTCCCGCGCCTGGTCACGCCCCTGGAACCGCTGGAGGCGACGACGACCTGGAGCTGGCGGCGCCTTTAAGCTGGCTGCCATGACGGACGTCAACGAAGTAATGCCGCCAGGCACACGCGCTGAGCTGCTGCAGCAGATCAAGGACAAGGCCGTGGTGCACGGCAAGGTGACCCTGTCGTCGGGTCTGGAGGCCGACTACTACGTCGACCTGCGCCGCATCACCCTCGACGGCGAGGCCGCCCCGCTGGTGGGGCAGGTGCTTCTGGACCTCACCGCGGACCTCGAGTTCGACGCGGTGGGCGGGCTGACCATGGGCGCCGACCCGGTCGCGGCCGCCATGCTGCACGCGGCCGCCGCGCGGGGGAGGAAGCTCGACGCCTTCGTCGTACGCAAGGCGGCGAAGGCGCACGGTCTGCAGCGGCGGGTGGAAGGTCCCGAGATCGCGGGCCGGCGTGTGCTCGTCGTGGAGGACACCTCGACCACCGGCGGCTCGCCGCTCACCGCGGTCGAGGCCGTGCGCGAGGCGGGCGCCGAGGTCGTCGCCGTCGCGACCATCGTGGACCGTGCGACCGGTGCCGCCGAGAAGATCGAGGCCGGGGCGGGCGTTCCGTACCGTTTCGCCTTCTCGAAGGATGAACTGGGTCTGGACTGACGACCCGGATTGACCTGGACTTGACCGGCGCATGGACCATCGGTTCATCTCTGGAAAGATGGGGACGACGATGACGTCACCCCCAAGGTCTAGGTCAGGGCCGTAGTACGCAGAACGCCAACCCGCACACTCAAGGAGCGGACCATGCCCATCGCAACCCCCGAGGTCTACAACGAGATGCTCGACCGGGCGAAGGCAGGCAAGTTCGCCTACCCGGCCATCAACGTCACCTCGAGCCAGACCCTGAACGCGGCGCTGCGCGGCTTCGCGGAGGCGGAGAGCGACGGCATCGTCCAGATCTCCACGGGCGGTGCCGAGTTCCTGGGCGGCCAGTACAGCAAGGACATGGTGACGGGTGCGGTCGCGCTCGCCGAGTTCGCGCACATCGTCGCCGAGAAGTACCCGGTCAACATCGCGCTGCACACCGACCACTGCCCGAAGGACAAGCTCGACGGCTACGTACGTCCGCTGCTCGCCCTCTCCCAGAAGCGCGTCGAGGCCGGCCTCCCCCCGCTGTTCCAGTCGCACATGTGGGACGGCTCCGCCGAGACCCTCGCCGACAACCTGGCCATCGCGCAGGAGCTGCTGGAGCAGGCCCGCCGGGCGAACATCATCCTCGAGGTGGAGATCACCCCGACCGGTGGCGAGGAGGACGGCGTCTCCCACGAGATCAACGACTCCCTGTACACCACGGTCGAGGACGCGATCCGCACCGCCGAGGCGCTCGGCCTGGGCGAGAAGGGCCGCTACCTGCTGGCCGCCTCCTTCGGCAACGTGCACGGCGTGTACAAGCCGGGCAACGTCGTGCTCCGCCCCGACCTGTTGAAGGAGCTGAACGACGGCGTCGCCGCCAAGTACGGCCTGCCGGCCGGCAGCAAGCCGTTCGACTTCGTGTTCCATGGCGGCTCCGGCTCCACGGCGGAGGAGATCGCGACCGCTCTGGAGAACGGCGTCGTGAAGATGAACCTCGACACGGACACCCAGTACGCCTTCACCCGTCCGGTCGCCGACCACATGTTCAAGAACTACGACGGCGTCCTGAAGGTCGACGGCGAGGTCGGCTCCAAGAAGACCTACGACCCGCGCACCTGGGGCAAGCTGGCCGAGGCGGGTATGGCCGCCCGTGTCGTCGAGGCCGCGCAGAACCTGCGGTCCGCGGGCAACAAGATCAAGTAGCCCGTCGCGGCACCTTCGCCGAGCCCGGCGCCTGCCCATGGCGCCGGGCTCGCTGTATACCTGGAGCATGCCCGCCGTCCGGCTGGCCTCGCCCCGGGGCAAGTGGATCCTGCTCACCACGGTCCTCGGCTCCAGCATGGCCATGCTGGACTCGACCGTCGTCAACGTGGCGCTCCCGACCATCGGCCGCGACCTCGGCGCGAGCCTCGCCGCGCTGCAGTGGACGGTCAACGCCTACATGGTCACGCTGGCCGGCCTGATCCTGCTGGGCGGCTCGCTGGGGGACCACTACGGCCGCCGGAAGGTCTTCGTGCTGGGGGTCGTCTGGTTCGCGGCCGCGTCCCTGCTGTGCGGCCTGGCCCCCACCCCCGGCGTCCTCATCGCCGCCCGCGCCCTCCAGGGCATCGGCGGCGCGCTGCTCACCCCCGGTTCCCTCGCGCTCATCCAGGCCTCCTTCCACTCCGACGACCGGAGCCGGGCGGTCGGTCTCTGGTCCGGCTTCGGCGGAATCGGCGCCGCCGTCGGCCCGTTCCTGGGCGGCTGGCTGGTGGACGGCCCCGGCTGGCGCTGGGTGTTCCTGCTCAACGTGCCGCTGGCGCTGCTCTGCGTCCCCGTCGCGGTCCGCCATGTCCCCGAGTCCGCCGACGGCGGCGGCCACGGCCGCTTCGACGTGCTCGGGGCTGCCCTGGGCGCCCTGGCGCTGGCCCTGGTGACCTACGCCCTGATCGCGGCCGGCAACGGCTCCCCGGCGGTGGCGCTGACCGCGGTGGGGGGCGTTGCCGCCGCCGTGGTCTTCGTCCGGGTCGAGCGGCACCGTCCCGACCCGATGCTCCCCCCGGACATCTTCGCCTCGCGCCAGTTCACGGTGGTCAACCTGGTCACGCTGTGCGTGTACGCGGCCTTCGGCGGGTTCTTCTTCCTCACCGCGCTCCAGCTGCAGGTGGTGGCGGGCTACTCCGCCCTGCAGGCCGGTACGGCCCTGCTCCCGACGACGGCCCTGATGCTGCTGTTCTCGGCCCGCTCCGGCGCGCTGGCCGACCGCACGGGACCCCGGCTGCCGCTGACCGTCGGTCCCCTGCTCTGTGCGACGGCGATGCTGCTGATGCTCCGGGTGGGCCCGGACGCCGACTACCCGACGGACGTCCTGCCGGCCCTGCTCGTGATGGGTCTCGGCATGGTCACCCTGGTCGCGCCGCTGACCGCCACGGTCCTCGCCTCCGTCGACACCTCCCGGGCGGGCCTGGCCAGCGGCGTCAACAACGCGGCGGCGAGGGCGGCGGGCCTGATCGCCGTGGCGGCCCTGCCGCTGCTGGCCGGGATGGGCCCCGAGGCGTACCGTTCCCCGGCCGCCTTCGACGCGGCGTTCGACCGCGCGATGCCGATCTGCGCGGGGACGCTGCTGCTGGGCTCGGCACTGGCTTTCGCCCTGGTCCGCCGACCGGCCCCGGGGTGCCGACGCCCGGAATGCCGGACCCACGGCAACGTGACGACTCCGCCGCTTGAGCAGGAGCGCCGACCGTAGCTCCGGCCCGCTGTGTCGGCCGCGGGCTGGGGGGCTTGTCGCGCAGTTCCCCGCAGCCCCGCAGTCCCGTCGGCTCACTACCTGCCCCGACCACCGGACACACTCCGTACGCCCGGGTGCGGGAAACTGAACACATGACGATTCACGAGAACCTCCTCGGCGGGCCGCCCCCGACCCACCTCCCCGACGACCCGGGGCCCCGCGAGCTGCTCGCGCAGGGCACCGCCCCCGCGGATGTCGCCGCCAAGTACCCGACCTCCTCCCTCGCCTGGGCCCAGCTGGCCGACGACGCGTTCGAGCGGGGTGCGGTCGTGGAGTCGTACGCCTACGCCCGTACGGGTTACCACCGCGGCCTGGACGCCCTGCGGCGCAACGGCTGGAAGGGCCACGGTCCGGTCCCGTGGGACCACGAGCCCAACCGCGGCTTCCTCCGCGCCCTGCACGGCCTCGCCCGCGCCGCCCAGGCGATCGGCGAGCAGCAGGAGTACGAGCGCTGCACCCAGTTCCTGAAGGACTCCTCGCCGACGGCGGCCCAGACGCTGGGCTAGCGGCCACGTACCGGCCCGCCTGCTGTGAGCAGGCGGGCCCGCCTTCCGCAGGACCGTCGAAGTGGCTGTCCTCGGGGACCGGGGATCGGCCATCGCCGGGTGCAGCGCACTCGTCAAGGTCTCCGGGTTCCCCCTTCGATGTGCCGCCGCCTGGATTCCCGCGAAGTCGCCGCATGCTGTGCGAAGCGAAGCCGGCCGCGTTTGCCATGTCCGCCACTGAGCGCCCCGACTCGAGTGACGCGGCTGCGGGGCAGGTCAGTGAGTTGGCTCGAGCCGTTCGTATACCGTCACCCTCCGTCCGCGTACCTGTCGGTCCGCGACCCGAGTGAAACAGTCCTTGAGCACTTGCTTCTTCACCTTGTCCCGCGTCGCCGACACCGGCTTGGCCACGGCTGCCGCGTCCGTGACCAGCAGTATTCTCCGCTGAGTGAGCATCGCGGCCCGGATCCGCCCGGGGCTGGTCTCCACGCCCTTGAGGGTCCCGGACTTCCTCGCGTCCTCAGCCAGCGCTATGTCCCGCAGACCGGCGAAGGCACGAGGGGAGACCAAAGCCGTGTCGCGCCGGGCCGCCGGCACGAAGAGAACCGCATCCCCGGCCTGCTTGAATCGCCGCACGTCCGACGCTATCGCCAAGACGTCGTCCACCCGGCTCGCTGGGGACCGCTTGGCCAGTGACTGGGGCAGCAGGGCACCCACCGCCACGCCGAGCGTCAGAGGCAGTATCCACATCGAGGCTCGTGGGAAGCGCGGCCCGGCTGCCCGGATGCCGGCATCCAGTCCCGCACCGATCAACAGAGCCAGACCCAGAAGGCTGAAAAGGACGTACCGATCCAGGAACAGCGGCTGGAACAGAGAAATGCCGATCAGTCCGACCTGCGGCACCGCCAGGAGCGGCAGCCCGACGGCCGCCGCTGACAACCGCCGTGCCGTTGGTCGGTCCAGACACGCACCGAGACCGCCGATCGCCAGCAGGACGGCCGGGCCGATCACCATGTGCCAAGTCAGCGGTGGTATCCAGGAGACCTGGCCGGACTGGCGTCGACTGAAAAGGATTAGCGGCAGCACACACGCTGACGCAACTACCGAGGCCGACAGCCATCGTGCCCACGTTCCGCATCTGGCCCGCGCCCAGAGCAGAGTCACCGCGTGGGCGGGAAGAATGAACAGCGACAGCCAGTTCAGTAGCCCGCACAGCAGAACCGTGCCGCCATAAGCGACCCAGTGCAGCGACGTGCCGCGCCCCTGGAGTGAAGCCACCAGGAGCAGTGTCGACGTCGCGGCCGCGGCTGCGACCAGGGCGTAAGGGCGGCCCTCCTGAAGGTAGAACTGCACGGACGGAAGCAGCCCGAACGCCAGTCCACCGCCCAGACCCGCCCAGGGACCGACCAGTCGGCGGCCGACGACCGCCACGCATGCCGCCGCCACCGCCATGCCCACCACCGACGGGAGCCGCAGGGTCGTGGTACTGGGCCCGAAGCATGCAAATAGCTCGTGCATCAGCAGGTAGTAGAGCCCGTGCACCACATCGACGCTCGCCAACATATGCCAGATGTCGGCAATAGGCCGTTCTGACACTTGCCAAGTCGCGGCCTCGTCCCGCCAGACGCTGTCCTGCCGGGACAATCCCCACAGACCGAGCGCGAGCGTCCACAGCATCGGCAGCAACCAGACGGGCAGGCGACGCCGGAGATCGGCTATGTGGGGGGTCATAAATGTTTGGCCTTGGGGTAGCGGCGAAGAGCCAGGTCAACGGTGCACGCGCAGGAACGGAAGCCTCGGGCCGATGCCATGCGTGCCGGGCACCCGATAGACGCGAAGTTCGCACGTGGAAATTCGAGTGCATGACTCGCGCCGGTCGGGAGGCTACCAGCAACTGACGTGCGAGAACTTCGGTTAATGGATTCAGGCCACCCGGAGTCGAAAATCCCCTTTGTTTTCTGTTGTCCGCATATGTGTCCATGGGTGTCGCGCCAAACGGTGTCCCATGCGGTGATCGGGCCTATGGCAGTGCGAAAGGGAGGGTATGGCGCCAAAAAGACCACCGCGGAAAAAGGCCGACAGGCAAGTGACATGGATCACATGGCCGGAAATTGTGTAACCACTGGCCAGATTTATGCGTCACCATGATCACGACAACGAGATGCCGGAGGGGGCAGGCATCATGTCGGAACTCGGCGTGGAAGGCGTCACGGCAGGGGTTTGAGCCGAAGGCCGCTTTGCATTCCCCTCCGGTGAATCCTGATGAGAAGAGTTATGAAATGACCAGAGGTATAGTCAACCGCACTCTTGCCGCAAAGATTGCGCTGACCGTCGTGCTCGGCGCCGGTGCCGGCCTGGCGGTGGCGCCGATGGCCTCGGCCACCAACGGAAACACCGTGCACAACTGTCGTGGCCAGTACTTCACGACGTCGTGGCAGCAGGCCTGCACGACCGCCGGTGCCGGCGCGACGGGGCAGTACATCTCGAAGGCCGCCTGCGACTACGAGGGTGACCCCTCCATGAACATCTGGCGCTACCAGGGCGACCGCGCGGTCGTGCCGGGCAACGACTGCACGTTCAAGGTGACCTACGTGGACACCGTGTTCCGGTAAATCGCTGATTAATTCGTGACGTCGTGGGTTCGGTGGCTCGCCGAACCCACAGCGTCATGAGAGAGAGTGCATCATGAGCCTTCGACTCGCTGACGTCTATCAGGCCTACAGTGGGACCCCGGTGCTCCACGGCCTCAATCTCGATCTCGGCGCCGGAATAACCGGATTGTTGGGGCCGAACGGAGCCGGCAAGTCTACACTGCTGCGTACCATGGCCACTGTTGTTCCGCCGCGCAGCGGTTCGGTCGAGATCTCTGGCGTTCGCGTCGAGGGCGAACGTTCCGCGCGTCGAGTGCGCAGCCGGATCGGCTACCTACCGCAGGATTTCGGGCACGACCCTGGCATGAGGGTCCTGGAATTCGTGGAGTACGCCGCTTGGCTCAGAGGTGTCCCGGCTCGGCAGCAGCGCGATTCGGCGATGCGGGCGTTGGAGCAGGTTGACCTCGCGAGTCATATTCGCACCAAGATGGGAAACCTGTCGGGCGGGCAGCGTCGCAGAGCTGGAATCGCTTGGGCTGTGGTCGGTGACCCTGACGTGATCCTGCTGGACGAACCGACGGTCGGCCTCGACCCTCGGCAGCGTATTCAGTTTCGCGGCATCATCAAGAACTTCTCTCACGCAACGGTCGTGCTGAGTACTCATTTGACGGACGACATAGAGGCTGTGTGTGATCGCGTAGTCGTCCTGAATGACGGAACAATCACTTTCGACGACACCGTTCCTGCCCTCGCCGCGCTGGGGCATGATGGCCTGCCGGGCGAGTCGGCCTTGGAGCGTGCATACATGCACCTCCTGCCCCAGGAGGAGCGAAACCTGTGAAACCGCTGATCCGGCACCTGCGCTTCTCGGGTCTTTTGTGGTGGATAATCCCCCTTGCTCTGCTCGATGTAGCGACACTCTTTCTGCGCACCAGATACTGGATCGGGATCTGGCCCGAAGCCGGTGCGGCCGCCCAGGTGCCCGCCTTTCTGCTGGGAATCGCGGCCTGCGGGGCTTCGGCCTGGATGTCGGGCGCCCGGTCCAGGAACGGGCTGGATGATCAACTGGCTGCAACCGGCAAGCCGTCCGCACTCATAGACCTGTACCGCCTGAGCGCCGTCGTCACCGCCTTCGCTTTCCCTTACCTGTGCGGGGTCGTAGCCGCCTGGTCGGTCACGTGGCCTACGGACCCACCGGGTATTTCCATGTTCTTCGGATACGTGCTTATGGGTGCCTGCGTGATCGTTTTGTCATGCAGTTGGGGTTGGCTTCTGGGTAAGCTGCTCACGGGGCGTTTCGCAGCCATAGCTTCCGTCTTGACGTGGATCATCGCAACCATGGCGTTTCGGTCGGCAACCAACATCTCCGTCATGAGCGGCCCTCCGTGGAAGGAAGTGGATTTCCCCGCCCTGGTGCTGCGCTTCGGCGCTGTGGCGGCGTTTTCTTGCGCCATACTTTTTCTTCCATCGCGCATATCGCCGCGTAAACTGCCGTCTCGCGTGGCATCTCTGGCGAGCATTGCGGCAGGAATAACAGTCGTTCTCGCAATCTCTGGAGTGCCGGCCGTCGTCGACCGTACGGCACCTGAAAGCCTGCCGTGTACGTCTGGTGCCATGAAAATGTGTTACTGGCCGGAGCATGAGAAGTACCTGGGCCTGATGAAAAAGATCGACGCCAGGGCGGCCACCCTCCCGAAGGGATTCTCTCTTCCGGATCGTGTGTACGAGTACGGCACGCGAGAAGAGGTTTTCCACGTCGATGGAGTCACCCACCGGCAGGCTACTGGGGACTTCACCATCATGGAAGGGAATAGATGGTCTTTGGCGTCCAGCATCTCGAGCGTGATCGCCGGCAAGACGTTTTCTTCCTGTGATTGGCAGGCGGCTGCCGCGAAACATGACTCCACTGCCGACGCGGTCGGACACTGGGTCGAGATCTACTTGGCCGGTGGTGGAGATCCCGACTACCGGCTCGAGGGTGCAACTCCAGAATACGTCAAAGCTAGTGAAGAGAGCGCAGCCGAAGCAAAGACCCACTCGAAAGAAGAGCAGTTCGCGTGGGTCCACAAGAAGATGGAAGACTTCCGTGCGCGGTACTGCAGGTAAAAATCACGAGCGTGCGCTTCTAAAGTGGACTCACTCGCTACCGGGATTCTACGGGCCACGGCGTCCCGTGCTCACCTTGGCGATTGCACTTGCGCTTGGGATCGTCACTGCCCTGGTCGGGCATCAGAGCTCACCTATCCCTACCGCAGATGTGCGTGTAGCGCCTCCTGCCGCTTGGCGGATTCTGCTGCTTGGGCCGGCAGTGCTCCCGGTTCTGGCGCTCTACAGTCCGCTGGCAAGCCTCGAGTCCGTATCCACAGAACAGTTCCACAGGGTACGTGCGAGGTTTCTCGTCGTCATGGCGTCGCTGTGCTCCGGGATATTCCTCGCTGCATCCTCCGTCGTACTGCCGCCTTCTCTCGTGGAGCATGTCGCTCGCTCCATCCCGGGTTGGACCGGCATCGCTCTGATATCTGGATGCACGCTCGGCTGGCGGCTGGCTTGGGTTTTGCCCGTGTGTCTGCTGTGTCCAATGCTGTATTGGGGGACGCCTGGCCCTCACGGACAGTATCCCTGGTGGGAGTTCACCGCCCGTCCGACTGGCGATGTCTGTGCGCTCGTCCTCAATGGTGCGCTTCTCGGGATGGGTGTCTTTCTCTCTTGTCTGACGCCTTGGCGGCTCCAGACGCTGAGGAACAAGTTCAGGCTTTAGAGCTTCGCTGGGACTCGGGAGTCCGGCTGGAGTACCGAGCCGCCCCACGACGGACCCGCCTGTGGTCCGGGCAGGCGGGCCTTGCCCTTATGGAGGATCATCGAAGAGGATTCCCCGCGGGGACCGGGGCCCCCGTGCCGGCATCGGCAGGGGCGGACCGCTACCCGGAGTAACACAGGAGACAGCGATGTCCCAACCGGCTCACTCCCCTCACGAGGCCGCTGAGCCCGAGACCCCGCATCTCGACTTCGCCGGCACCACGCCGTACGAGGACTACGTCAAGGCGGACGTGCTCACCCACCTCCAGCACACCCTCTCCGACGATCCCGGAGAGATGGTCTTCCTGGTCACGACCCAGGTCATGGAGCTGTGGTTCACGGTCCTCGTGCACGAGTGGGAGACGGTCGCGAAGGCGCTCCGCTCGGACGACGTCCCGACCGCCGTCGCCGCACTGAAGCGTTCCGTACGGGAACTGGAGGCCCTGAACGCCTCCTGGAAGCCGCTCGGCCAGCTGACCCCGGCACAGTTCAACTCGTACCGCAGCGCCCTCGGCGAGGGCTCCGGTTTCCAGTCGGCGATGTACCGCCGGATGGAGTTCCTGCTCGGCGACAAGTCCGCCTCCATGCTCGTCCCGCACCGCGGCGCCCCGCGCGTCCACGCGGAACTGGAGAAGGCCCTGCACGAGCCGAGCCTGTACGACGAGGTGGTACGGCTTCTCGCGCGCCGCGGCCACGCGATCCCGGAGTCGGTCCTGCACCGGGACGTGGCCCAGCGCTACGAGCACTCGGACGCCGTGGAGGCGGCCTGGCAGGCGGTCTACTCCGGCGATCAGAACGCCGAACTGGCCCGGCTGGGCGAGGCGTTGACCGACGTGGCCGAGCTGGTGTGGCGCTGGCGCAACGACCACCTGGTCGCCACCCGCCGCGCGATGGGCGCGAAGCCCGGCACGGGCGGCTCCGCGGGCGTGGCCTGGCTGGAGAAGCGCGCCCGCAAGAACGTGTTCCCGGAGCTGTGGACGGCGAGGTCCAATGTCTGAGCTCGCTGTTCGCGCGGAGAAGCTGGACGCGGCGGACGAACTGGCCCCGCTGCGCTCCCGCTTCGTCCTCGACGACGTCGACGACGCCGTCTACCTGGACGGAAACTCCCTCGGGGCCCTGCCCGCCAACGTGCCGGACCGGGTGGCGGACGTCGTCCGCAGGCAGTGGGGCGAGCTGCGCATCCGCTCCTGGGAGGAGAGCGGCTGGTGGACGGCGCCCGAGCGGATCGGCGACCGCATCGCCCCGCTGGTTGGCGCGGCTCCGGGCCAGATCGTGGTGGGCGACTCGACGAGCGTCAACGTCTTCAAGGCACTGGTGGCGGCGATCCGCATGGCGGACGCGAGCCGTGACGAGCTCCTGGTCGACGCGACGACGTTCCCCACGGACGGCTACATCGCCGAGTCCGCGGCCCGTCTGACCGGGCGCACCCTGCGCGCGGTGACGCCCGCACAGGTGCCGTCGGCGCTGTCCGACCGCACGGCGGCGGTCCTGCTGAACCACGTCGACTACCGCACCGGGCGTTTGCACGACCTGCCGTCGCTGACGGCCGCGATCCACGCGTCCGGCGCGCTCGCGGTCTGGGACCTGTGCCACAGCGCGGGCGCGCTGCCGGTGGGACTGGACGAGCACGGGGTCGACCTGGCGGTCGGCTGCACCTACAAGTACCTGAACGGCGGCCCGGGTTCGCCGGCGTACCTGTATGTGCGCGAGGAGTTGCAGGACCGCTTCGACTCGCCCCTGCCCGGCTGGAACTCCCACGCCGAACCCTTCGGGATGAGCCCGTCCTACGCCCCGGCACCCGGCGCACCGCGCGGCCGCGTCGGCACTCCGGACATCCTGTCCATGCTGGCCCTCGAGGCGGCCCTGGAGGTCTGGGACGGCGTCCCGGTCGCCGCGGTCCGGGCCAAGTCCCTGGCGCTGACGGACTTCTTCCTGGAGTGCGTCGCGGCGTACACCGAGCCGGGCCGGGTCGAATCCGTGACCCCGGAGCCGCACGAGGAGCGAGGCAGCCAGGTCGCCCTGCGCTGCGCCGACGCGGGCGAGGTGATGAAGCGTCTGATCGACCGCAAAGTGATCGGCGACTTCCGTCACCCGGATGTCCTCCGCTTCGGCTTCACCCCGCTGTACGTCGGCTTCGCCGACGCGGAGCGGGCGGCTCGGGTGCTGGGTGAGGTGCTCGGGTAGCGGATCCGAGGCAGTGGGGGGCGGGGTGCGCCGGCGCCCCGCCCACCCCTGGGCCTTCTCCCCTGAAGCCTTCCGGGCCTTCTCCCCGGGCCTTCTCCCCGGGCCTTCTCCCCGGGCCTTGTCCCCCGGTCTTCTCCCTGGTCCGGGGACGGACTCCCCAGCGAGCCGAATAATCCTCACCCTGCGTGACAACCCCATGTCCTCGCACGTCACCGGCCTGATACCGTCCCGGCCAACGGCCGACGAAGAATTCCCGCCCGGTCCGCCAAACCCTCCCCCAGTGCCGAAAGCCTGGGAGGTACCCCCATCGTCGCTGAGAGGTTGGAGCATGCCGGACGACGCCGCAGCTGCCCGCGCCGCCGCCGAAGAGGAGTCGGCCTTCTCGCACGCGCCGGTCGACCCCGACGCCACCGCCGCCTACGGCGACCACCCCGACCAGGTGATCGACTTCTACGCCCCCCGCACCGACATCCCCGTCGCCCCCCTGGTCGTCGTCCTGCACGGCGGAGCCTGGCGGGCCCCCTACGACCGCCGTCACATCACCCCCTTCGCGGACTACCTGGCCCGCAGAGGCTTCGCCGTGGCCAACGTCGAGTACAGACGAGGCGGCGACCCCCGGATCCCCGCGCGGAACAGCGGAACCGGCGCCGAAGCCCCGGCCCCCCTGGCCGGCCGCTGGCCCGACACCTTCGACGACGTGGCCGCGGCCCTGGACGCCCTGCCCACCCTGGTCCGCGAAGCGCTCCCGCAGGCCGACCCCCGCCGCACGGTGCTCACCGGCCACTCGGCGGGTGGACACCTCGCCCTGTGGGCCGCGGCCCGCCATGTCCTGCCCGCCGACGCCCCCTGGCGCCTCGACCGCGCGTCCGCCTTGCGCGGCGTGGTCGCACTCGCCCCGATCGCGGACTTCGCGGTGGCCGAGAAGCTGGACGTCTGTGGCAACGCGTCCCTGCAACTCCTGGGCGGGCATGACAGTTTCGCGGAGCGGCAGCCGTACGCCGATCCCGCGCTCCTCCTCCCGACGGGCATCGCGACGACGCTGGTCCAGGGTCGTGCCGATCTGGACGTACCGCAGGCGGTGGCCGAGTCGTACGCGGACGCGGCGGCGAAGGCGGGCGAGGTGGTGGGCCTCACGCTGCTGGAGGACGTCGGCCACTTCCCGCTGATCGACCCGGCGGCGGACGCGTGCGCGGTGGTGGCGGAGGAGATCGCCCAGCTCGCCTGGTGACACGCCTGGTTCGCCCCGGGCCGGCGGGACCTGGTGGGTGGCCCCGGTCAAACCCGTAGTACCTGAGAGCTACAGCGCAGGACAGCTCTCTGGTGGGACGCCGTCGACGGCCCCCGATTCCTAACTTCCTTGTCAGGCAAGCCCGATGGCCGGGCGGACTGAGGGGGAGACGACCATGGGGCGCGCACCGACGACGAAAGCCGTACGGAAAGGGCGACGAGCCCTCCTCCCGGCTCTTCTCACCGCCGCCATAGTCGTCCCGCTCGCAGGCGCGGCGCGCCCCGGAATCCCCGCCCCGCCCCCCGCCGCTGTCGCCCCCCTCGCCCCGTCCGCCCTGCCCACCGCGTACGCGGCGAACCGGGCCAATGCCACCGAGGCGGCCCGTATGGCCGCCGCCCACGGCGACGAGCACCGCGCCGCCGCGGACCGCGCCCTGGCCGCACCCTCCCGCCACCTCCTCTCCTTCGACGGCCGGGGCACCGGGCTGGCCACGGAGGTACTCGGCGACCTGACTCACGCCGACCATGTGGCGGTCCTCGTCCCCGGCTCCGACACCTCCCTGGACACCTACGGCCGCTTCCACAGGGCCGCGGCCGCCCTGTACGAAGACCTCACGCACCGCGCCCCCACCGGCACCCGCGTCGCCGTGGTCGCCTGGCTGGGCTACCGGACCCCGGGGACGGTCAGCACCACGGTGACGACCCCGGCCCGCGCCGATCACGCCGCCCCTCATCTGCGCGCCCTGGTACGGCAGTTGCGTGCCCTCGCGCCCGCCCGGGCACGCGTCTCCGTCCTCTGCCACTCCTACGGCTCGGTCGTCTGCGGCCGCGCCGCCGCGGGCCTGGACGCCGACGACATCGCCCTCGTCGGCAGCCCCGGCACGGGCGCCGGCACCGTCGTCGGCCTGCACACCCACGCGCGCGTCTGGGCGGCCCGCGGCAGCGACGACTGGGTGGCACACGTCCCGCACGTCCGCGTCGACCTGCTGTTCACCACCGTCGGCTTCGGCACCGACCCGGTCTCCCGGGTCTTCGGCGCCCGGGTCTTCGACGCGGCCGACGCCGACCACAGCGGCTACTTCGCCCAGGGCTCGGCCTCCCTCGCCAACCTGGCCCGGATCACCCTCGGCGAGACCTCGGAGGTCACCCGTGTCTGAGCCGGCCCCCCGCGCCCCGCGCCGCGCGCTGCACGCGATACGTCAGGGTGCCCGCCGCGTGGACACCGCCACACCGGCATCCCGGGACCGCGCGGTCGACGCGCTGCGCGCCTTGGCGATCCTCGGTGTCGTGCTCGGCCACTGGCTGGTCACGGCCCTGGTCGCGGACGACGGAGCGCTGCACACGGCGAGCCCGTTGCAGCACATGCCGTGGCTGGCCCCGATCTCCTGGGCCTTCCAGACCCTGGCCGTGTTCTTCCTGGTCGGTGGCCATGTGGCGATCCGCAGCCACGCCTCGGCCCGCGCCCGGGGCGTGCCGTACGGCACGTGGCTGCGCACCCGTCTGACCCGCCTGCTCCGGCCGGCCCTCGCCCTCCTCACCCTGTGGACGGTGGCGGCGACGGCCCTGCTGTTGACCGGCACCGCCTTCGACACGCTCCACACCCTCGTCAAACTGGCCCTGTCCCCGCTGTGGTTCCTCCTGGTCTTCGCCGCCCTGACGGCGGCCACGCCCCTGCTCACGCGGCTCAACCCGCTCTGGCCGCTGGCCGTCGTCCTGCACGTGGACGTCCTCCGCTTCGGCCTGCACACCGGCCCCTCCTGGCTGGCCTGGGTGAACCTGGCGGCGGGCTGGCTGGTCCCGTACACCCTGGGCGCCGCCTGGACCCGCGGCGAGCTGGAGACCCGCCGCGCCGCCTGGGTACTGCTCCTGGGCGGTACGACGGCCACGGCCGCGCTCGTGAGGTGGGCGGGCTACCCGGCGTCGATGGTCGGCGTCCCGGGTGCCGCGATCTCCAACCTCAACCCGCCGACCCTGGCGGCCGTGACCTTCGGTCTGGCCCAGTGCGGTCTGGCCCTCCTGTTGCGCGACCGGCTGCGCGGGGCGATGCGCCGCCCGCTCGCCTGGGCGGCCGTGGCCCTGGTGAACCTCTCCGCGATGACGATCTTCCTGTGGCACCAGACGGCCCTGATGGCCACGACGGCCCTCGCCCTCCTGGCCGGCCGCCTCCCCGGGCTGCACACCCTCCCCGACGGCCTGGGCTGGGTGGCGGCCCGGCTCCTCTGGCTCCCGGTGTTCACCGTGGTCCTGGCCCTGTGCTGGACCGCGTTCCGTTCCCGCGAACAGGGCACACACCGCCGTTCGGGCCGCACCGGCCGGAGGCGCTCACGGGTGGTCCGGGTGCACCGGACCGCGGACGGGGAGGCTGCGCGGGTGGGCCGCCGTGTCTAAGGTGGGCCGCGTGACGGAAACGGGGGGCCGCCGGGCGTTCGTGCTGCTCGCGGGCTGGGGCCGGCGCCGGCTGCGGGTGCTGCACGACGACCTGTGGACCGTCAGGCCGGATCCGCTGCCCGCCTCCGTGTGGCTGCGCTGGCTGCCGCACGGCCTGCTGTGCCTGGCCGCGTTCGGGATCACGCTCGGCGGCGTGGCACAACTCCGGGACGGCGGGCATCTCGGTGGCAGCCCGGCCTTCCTGATCGGCCTCGCCCAGGGTGGCGCGGTCGTCCTCGCGCTGTGGCGTCCCCTTGCGGGCTGGTGGCTGTCGATGGCGGCGACCGTGGCGGGAGCCGTCGCGGTCCACGGAGGCCCGGTCAAGACGTCCGGGGAGACGTTCACCTGGCCCTGGACCGCTCCGGGCATCATCGCGCACCTGCTCGTCCTGCTGCTGCTCGCGCTGCGCGTCCGCACCCGGGTGTCGGTCGAGGCGCTGGCCCTGACCGCGCTGCTCACCTACCTCCTGGAGGGGGTGTGGGGCGGGACGGACTACCAGCCGACCGGAGTCGTCGCGGCCGTACTGTCCGCGGTCGTCGTACTGCTCGGCACCGCTCTGCGCGGCCGCCGCGAGGCGCGCGCCGAACTCGTCGAGCAGACCACCCTCACCGCCGAGGAACGGGCCCGCCGCACCCTGCTGGAGGAGCGCAGCCGCATCGCGCGGGAGCTGCACGACGTGGTCGCCCACCACATGTCGGTCATCTCCATCCAGGCGCAGGTGGCCCCGCACCTCGTCGAGGACCCGTCGGAGGAGCTGATCGAGAATCTGGCGGGCATCCGGCAGAACGCGCTGGAGGCGCTCACCGAGCTGCGCCGGGTGCTCGGCGTGCTGCGTTCCGAGAACCCCGAGGACCCGTACGGGCTGGGGGATCCCGGCACCGGAGCGGCCCCGGACGCTCCCCAGCCCACCCTCGACCGGCTCGACGCGCTGATCGAGAACACCCGCGCGGCGGGCCTGGACGTGACCACCGAGGTCACGGGCAGGGCGCGGCCCTACGCTCCGGGGGTGGAGCTGTCGGCGTACCGGATCGTGCAGGAGGCGCTGAGCAACGCCCTGCGGCACGCCCCGGGGTCCCGGGTACGCGTCGAGGTCGCGCACCTGCCGGACGGCCTGCGCCTGGCGGTGACCAACTCCCGGCCGCGGCACCCCGTCCCCCCGTCCCAGGGTGCCGGACACGGCCTGCTCGGCATGCGCGAGCGCGCGACGATGCTCGGCGGCCACGTCACCGCGACCAGAGCCCCGCACGGCGGCTTCACGGTCTCGGCCTTCCTGCCCCGGGACGGCACCCCGCCCACGCTCCCGGCCGACCCGTCCCCGACAGGAGAACAGACCCCATGACGAGCGGCGCCGGCACCATCCGCGTACTCATCGCCGACGACCAGCAGATGGTCCGGCAGGGCTTCACCGTGCTGCTCGACATCAAGCCGGACATCGAGGTGATCGGACAGGCGGTGGACGGCAGGGACGCGATCGCCAAGGTCGGCGAGCTGACCCCGGACGTGGTCCTGATGGACATCCGGATGCCCGAGCTGGGCGGCATCGAGGCGACCCGCCGCATCACCGCCGAACACCCGGGCATCAGGGTCCTGGTCCTGACCACCTTCGACCTGGACGAGTACGTGTACGAGGCGCTGCGGGCGGGCGCCTCCGGCTTCCTGCTCAAGGACGCCTCCGCCGACCAGCTCGCCGAGGCGGTCCGGGTGGTGGCGGCCGGGGACGCATTGCTCGCCCCCGGTATCACCCGTCGGCTGATCGCCGAGTTCTCCCGCCTGGACGGCTCCCCGCGGTCCCCGCTCAAGCAGCGCGTGGGCGAGCTGACCGAACGGGAGACGGAGGTGCTGGCGCTGATCGCGCGGGGCCTGTCGAACGCGGAGATAGCCGGGCGGCTGGTGGTGGCCGAGCAGACCGTGAAGACGCATGTGGGCCGGATCCTGGTGAAGCTGGGGCTCAGGGACCGTACGCAGGCGGCGGTCTTCGCCTACGAGTCGGGGCTGGTGCGACCGTCCGGATACTGACCCCCGGACAGCCGTAGTACCTGAGGAGGACGGCGAAGGACCCTCCTCACTGGTGACGACCGGCTGCCCGTCCCGGCCTACCGTTCTCCACGTGACCGAGACGACCCAGACGCAGTCGATGCCGCCGGGGGGCGGGGCCAAGCCGCGCAGCCCGGAGTTCCGGCTGGCCGCGGACGCCCTGCGCGGGCTGCGGCAGGACCTGTTCCAGAACGTTTTCGCCTTTCGCCCGCTGTCCCGCACGGCCGGTGACGGTCTGCTCGGCCATCTGCTGCCGGGCCGGACGAAGCGGTACGCGGTCTGGGGCCGGCACGTGACGGTGGCGGCCGCCGGTGGGGTGGCGGTGCTCGTCGCCCTGTCGAGCAACTACATGGGCGCCACGTCCGCCGTCCTGTGTGGGCTGCTCGCGCTGGCGCCGGTCCTGCTGACGCTGGTCCGCCCGGTGGGCGCGTTCTGGGTGTCGCTCGCCGCGACCACGGCCACGGCGATCGTCGGCAACTCCTGGGGCAGCTGGCCGTGGCTGCCGAGCAGCTTCGTCTCCCACCTGGTGGTGCTCACCGTCGTGGCGATACGCACCCGGCCGCGCACGGCAGCCTGGATGTGGGTGCTGACCGCGGTGTACGGCTTCTGGGCCGCGGCCGCCTTCGGCGGGGGGCAGTACGACACGGACGTCGGCCCGATGCTGATCCTGTCCGCGCTGATCCTGCTGGCCGTCACCGTCCGGCACATCCGCAGGCAGGCCGAGCAGGAGGTGACCGCCCAGCAGACGGTGACCGCGCACGAGCGCTCGCGGCGCACCCTGCTGGAGGAGCGCACGACGATCGCCCGCGAGCTGCACGACGTGGTCGCCCACCACATGTCGGTGGTCGCCATCCAGGCGGAGGCCGCGCCCTACCGGGTGGAGAACCCGCCGCCGGAGCTGGAGAAGGCGTTCGCCACCATCCGGGAGAACGCGGTGGCGGCGCTGACCGAGCTGCGCCGGGTCCTCGGTGTGGTCCGGGCGGAGGACTACGAGGCCCCGGACGCCCCGCAGCCCACCCTCGCCGACCTGGACGGGCTGCTCGCCAATGTGCGGGAGGCCGGGCTGGACGTGGAGAAGGCGGTGACCGGCGCGGTGCGCGAACTGCCGCAGGGCGTCGAGCTGTCGGCGTACCGGATCGTGCAGGAGGCGCTGAGCAACACGCTGCGGCACGCGCCGGGGGCGGCCGCACGGGTCGAGATCGGGTACGTGCTCGGCGGCCTGGGCCTGCGCGTGGTCAACGGCCCGGCGGCCGCCCCGCACCTGATCAAGCCCTCGCCCGGCGCCGGCCACGGCATCACCGGCATGCGCGAGCGCGTCTCGATGCTGAACGGGGAGATGACGGCGGCCCCGACGGCCGACGGGGGTTACGAGGTGACGGTGTTCCTGCCGGTGTCGGCCGCCACCGCTGCCGAAGGGGACGCATGACCATCCGCGTACTGATCGCGGACGACCAGATGATGGTCCGCGAGGGCTTCTCCGTCCTGCTGAACGCGATGCCGGACATCGAGGTCGTCGGCGAGGCCGTCAACGGACGGGAGGCCGTCGAGCGGGTGCGGGAACTCGCCCCGGACGTGGTGCTGATGGACATCCGCATGCCGGAGCTGAACGGCATCGAGGCGACCCGGGAGATCGTCGCCGCGGACGCGGCGGCGAAGGTGCTGGTGCTGACCACGTTCGACCTGGACGAGTACGTCTACCAGGCGCTGCGGGCGGGGGCCTCCGGGTTCCTGCTGAAGGACGCCTCGGCGCGGCAGCTGGCGGACGGCGTGCGGGTGGTGGCGTCGGGGGAGGCGCTGCTGGCGCCCTCGGTGACCAAGCGGCTGATCACGGAGTTCTCGCGGCTGTCGGAGTCGCCCCGCATGATGCCGTCGGCGCGGGCGGCGTACGGGGAGCTGACGGAGCGGGAGACGGAGGTGCTGGTCCTGATCGCGCAGGGCCTGTCCAACGCGGAGATCGCCGAGCGGCTGGTGGTCGCGGAGTCGACGATCAAGACCCATGTGAGCCGGATCCTGGTGAAGCTGGGCCTGCGGGACCGTACGCAGGCGGCGGTGTTCGCGTACGAGGCGAGGCTGGTCACGCCGGGGTGAGCCGGGCTAGCGTCCGCCCATGGCAGCTGCTTCGGACCTCGCTTTCGACCCGTGGGACCCGGCGTTCCTCGCGGACCCGTACCCGGCCTACGCCGAGTTGCGCGCCCGAGGCCGGGTGATCCGCTACGAGCCGACCGACCAGTGGCTGGTCCCGCACCACGCGGACGTGTCGGCGCTGCTGCGGGACCGCCGGCTCGGCCGCACCTACCAGCACCGGTTCACGCACGAGGACTTCGGCAGGACACCGCCCCCGCCGGAGCACGAGCCGTTCCACACCCTCAACGACCACGGCATGCTCGACCTGGAGCCGCCGGACCACACCCGGATCCGGCGCCTGGTGTCGAAGGCGTTCACGCCGCGCACGGTGGAGGCGCTGAAGCCGTACGTGCGCAACCTGGCGAACGACCTGGTGTCCGCCCTCGTGGCGGCGGGCGGCGGGGACCTGCTGACGGACGTGGCGGAGCCGCTGCCGGTGGCCGTGATCGCCGAGATGCTGGGCATCCCCGAGTCCGACCGGGCCCCGCTCAGGCCCTGGTCGGCGGACATCTGCGGGATGTACGAGCTGAACCCGTCGCAGGAGACGGCGGCGAAGGCGGTCCGGGCGTCGGTGGAGTTCTCGGAGTACCTCCAAGAGCTGATCGCCGCCCGCCGCAAGGAGCCGGGGGAGGACCTGATCTCGGGCCTGATCGCGGCGCACGACGAGGGCGACCGGCTGACGGAGCAGGAGATGATCTCCACGGCCGTCCTGCTGCTGAACGCCGGTCACGAAGCGACGGTCAACGCCACGGTGAACGGCTGGTGGGCGCTGTTCCGCAACCCCGGCCGGCTGGCGGCCCTGCGCGCGGACCACTCCCTGATCCCGTCCGCGATCGAGGAGCTGATGCGTTACGACACCCCGCTCCAGCTCTTCGAGCGCTGGGTCCTGGACGACATCGAGATCGACGGCACGACGATCCCCAGGGGTTCGGAGATCGCCATGCTCTTCGGCTCGGCCAACCACGACCCGGCTGTCTTCGCCGACCCCGAGCGGCTGGACCTGACCCGCACGGACAACCCCCACATCTCCTTCAGCGCGGGCATCCACTACTGCATCGGCGCACCGCTGGCCCGCATCGAACTGGCGGCTTCCATGGCGGCGTTGCTGGAGAAGGCCCCGACACTGAGCCTGGCGGCGGAGCCGGAGCGGAAGCCGAACTTCGTGATCCGCGGGTTGGAGGGGCTGAGCGTCGAGGTGGGGTGATCACCGTTCGGGCGATCAACAGGTCACCGTGTTCCGGGATCCCTCGTCCAAGGGATACGAGTCACACGGGACGAGGCCGTTCGGGGAGAGGCCGGCCATTCCCGCCCCGTTCGACCGCACCCTGGACACCTCCGGCTTCCAGGCGCCCGGCTCAGGCTGAAGGCAGCACAAGCCCCCAGGCCCCCTCCACCACCCGCCACGTCCGCCGCCGTACCGGACCCGACACCGCCGCGTCCGCCCGGTAGCGGAAGTCCGTGCCGACCACGGTCACCGACCGGCCCGAAGCCCGCAGCGGTGTCGCCGCCGCGCCCAGCGACAGCGGTCGTACCTCCACCTCGGCCACCCCGCGGACGCCCGGCGACACCGACACCGCCTCCACGGGCTGGTCCAGGTCCACGATGGTCGCGCCGTCGACCTCCACGCGCAGCCGGGAGGGTCCGGGGGCCGGTACGGCGGCGAGGCGGGTGGGGCGCGGCGCCAGGGTGCGGACCAGGGAGCGGTACCTCGTGCGCAGCCAGGGATGCCCGGAGGTGACGCTCACCGGTTCGGCGGAAACCGCCCGCATCGGCGCCGGCGGAATCCCCAGCGCGCCCAGCACCACCCCGTCGCTGTCGTCCACCAGCAGGTCCAGGCGCCGTTCCGCCCCGTCCAGCACGGCCCGCGCGGCCGCCACCGTACCGGTCGGCACACCGAGGGACTCCGCCAGGACCGCGTCCCCGACCGGCACCACCGACAGCGCACATCCGGCCAGCTCCCGGTGCCGGTGCAGCAGGGTCACCGCGCGGACCAGCGCCCGGTCGTCGCCGACCACGACCGGGCGCCGGGACCCTCGCCGGCCGAGCGCCCGGGCGAATTCCTCGGGCCCCTCCGGCAGACACACCTTGGTGGTCGCACCCGCGCTGAGCACGTCTTTCGCGATTCGTACGGACTCCCCGTCCGTGTACCGCGCCGCCGGATCGATGATCACCAGCAGCTGATCGGACGTCGCGAAGGTCGCCACCTCGGTCCTGCCTCGCTTCCTCGGGTAGCATCTTTGTGCAAGAGCCCCTTGCGCTATTGCGCCAGGGGCTTCGTCTATTCCGGGGCATCCGGTCCGACGGTTGTGCGACCAACGGCGGTCGCGGTGGTACGCGGCGGTGAACCTTACGCCCACGCCCCCGACCTTGGACATGCCCCGCCCGGAAGGGGTGTACGCGCGTGCCCGCACTTGTGCTGCTCGGTGCTCAGTGGGGTGACGAAGGCAAGGGGAAGGCGACCGACCTGCTCGGTGGCTCGGTGGACTATGTAGTGCGTTACCAGGGCGGCAACAACGCCGGCCACACGGTCGTCGTCGGCGACCAGAAGTATGCGCTCCACCTCCTCCCTTCCGGAATCCTCTCCCCCGGCTGTACGCCGGTCATCGGCAACGGTGTCGTCGTCGACCCGTCGGTCCTGCTCTCCGAGCTGAGCGGTCTGAACGAGCGTGGCGTAGACACGTCAAAGCTCCTGATCAGCGGTAACGCGCACGTCATCACGCCGTACAACGTGACCGTCGACAAGGTGACGGAGCGCTTCCTCGGGAAGAGGAAGATCGGTACGACGGGGCGCGGCATCGGTCCGACCTACGCCGACAAGATCAACCGCGTGGGCATCCGGGTCCAGGACCTCTATGACGAGTCGATCCTGACCCAGAAGGTCGAGGCGGCCCTCGACGTCAAGAACCAGATCCTCACCAAGCTCTACAACCGGCGCGCGATCGCCGTCGACCAGGTGGTCGGGGAGCTGCTGGGCTACGCCGAGCAGATCAGGCCGTACGTCGCCGACACCGTCCTGGTCCTCAACCAGGCGCTGGAGGACGACAAGGTCGTGCTCTTCGAGGGCGGCCAGGGCACCCTCCTCGACATCGACCACGGCACGTATCCCTTCGTCACTTCCTCGAACCCGACCGCGGGCGGCGCCTGCACCGGTGCCGGCGTGGGCCCGACGAGGATCGGCCGGGTCATCGGCATCCTGAAGGCCTACACGACCCGCGTCGGCGCCGGCCCCTTCCCGACCGAGCTGTTCGACGAGGACGGCGAGGCGCTGCGCCGGATCGGCGGCGAGCGGGGCGTGACCACCGGCCGTGACCGCCGCTGCGGCTGGTTCGACGCGGTCATCGCCCGTTATGCGACCCGGGTGAACGGCCTGACCGACTTCTTCCTGACCAAGCTGGACGTCCTCACCGGCTGGGAGCAGATCCCGGTCTGTGTGGCGTACGAGATCGACGGCAAGCGAGTGGAGGAACTGCCGTACTCGCAGACCGACTTCCACCACGCGAAGCCGATCTACGAGAACCTGCCGGGCTGGTCCGAGGACATCACGAAGGCGAAGTCCTTCTCCGACCTGCCCAAGAACGCCCAGAACTACGTCAAGGCGCTGGAGGAGATGTCCGGCGCCCCGATCTCGGCGATCGGCGTGGGCCCGGGCCGGGACGAGACGATCGAGATCAACTCGTTCCTGTAGACCGCGGGAACCGCTTCCCGCCGGGTTGCTCCAGCCGCCCGCCGGTCCGCCCCCCGGGGTGTGATCGGCGGGCGGTTTCCCGTGGTGCGAGGTGCACAATCGGAGTATGAGTGTCCACCGGACCGCGCCGTGCCGGGGGCCGTTCGGCGGTGAGGGCGGCCAGGCCGACGGCACGGACTGCTTGGACCCGGCCGTCTTCGAGATCACCCGGTACAAGAGGCCGCCGCTGCGGGTGTGCCCGGTCCATCTGGGACCCTCCCTGCTGATGGCGAGCGGCGTGCTGTGGCCGCCGGAAATCAGGCTCATCGGCCGACCCTGACGTTTCAGCTGCCCGGCCGCCCCTGACGCATCCTTGACCGGGACATGGCTTGTTTCTGGTTTCCGGCAGACCTGACCGGCGCCACGATCTACGCGTGTAGTCCGCACGGCTCACCGTCCACCCGCTCGCACGCGTCGCAGGAGCCTCGTATGCCCGTCAGTCCCATGAACCGCCGGGAGTTCGTGAAGAAGTCGGCCGTCACCGGGGCGGCCGTGGCCGCAGCCGGCGCCGTCTCGGCCGCTCCCGCCCAGGCGGCCGGCCAAAAGCCTCAAAAGGCCCCCCGCACGTGGTCGTTCTCCATCCTCGGCACCACCGACTTGCACAGCCACGTCTTCGACTGGGACTACTACAAGGACGCCGCCTACACCGACAAGGCGGGCAACTCCGTGGGCGTGGCCCGGGTGGCCACCCTCATCAAGCAGCAGCGTGCGGCGAAGGGCGAGGACCGGGTGCTGCTGGTCGACGCCGGCGACATCATCCAGGGCACCTCCCTCGCCTACTACTTCGCCCGTGTCGACCCCATCACGGGCACCGACGGCAAGCGCGGCCCCCAACACCCGATGGCCGTAGCCATGAACCACATGCGCTACGACGCGGCCGCCCTCGGCAACCACGAGTTCAACTACGGCATCGACGTCCTGCGCAAGTTCGAGAGCCAGTGCCGCTTCCCGCTGCTAGGCGCGAATGCCCTGGACGCGAAGACGCTCCGCCCCACCTTCCAGCCGTACACGGTGAAGCGCGTCTGCGTCCCCGGCGCGCCCGACATCAAGGTCGGCATCCTCGGCCTCACCAACCCCGGTATCGCGCTGTGGGACAAGGACAACGTCAGCGGCAGGATGGTCTTCCCGGGCCTGGTCGAGCAGGCGAAGAAGTACGTGCCCCGGCTGCGGGCCCTCGGCTGCGACGTCGTCTTCCTGACCGACCACTCGGGCCTGGACGGCTCCTCGTCCTACGGCGACGAACTCCCCTACGTCGAGAACGCCTCGAACCTGGTCGCCGAGCAGGTGCCGGGCATCGACGCGATCCTGGTCGGCCACACGCATGTGGAAGTTCCGTCCTACACCGTGAAGAACGCCGAGACGGGCGAGGAGGTCCTCCTCTCGGAGCCGTACTGCTGGGGCTACCGCCTGAGCGTCTTCGACTTCGAGCTCGAACTCCACCACGGCCGGTGGAAGGTCACGAGCAAGACGGCGCAGACCCTCAACCCCAACACGGTGGACGAGGACCCGGAGATCAAGAAGCTCCTGGCGGCCGACCACGAGCTGGTCGTGAAGTACGTCAACACGGCGGTCGGCACCTGTACGGAGGACCTCTCGGCGGCGGAGTCCTGCTGGAAGGACGTGCCGATCATGGACTTCATCCACAAGGTCCAGGCGGACACGGTGAAGGCGGGCCTGTCGGCGGCCGACGCGGCGCTCCCGCTGATCTCGGTGGCGGCCCCCTTCAGCCGCACGGCGGACATCCCCCGGGGCAGCGTCACCATCAAGGACATCGCCGGCCTCTACATCTACGACAACACCCTCTACGGCAAGAAGCTGACGGGCGCCCAGCTCAAGGACTACCTGGAGTACGCGGCGAAGTACTACCACCAGGTGCCGACGGGCACGAAGGTCGACACCGCGACCCTCACCAACGCCAACAACTTCTGGGACTACATGTACGACACGGCGGCGGGGGTGTCGTACGACATCGACATCGCCCAGCCGGAGGGCTCCCGGATCAAGAACCTCAGCTACAACGGCGCCCCGGTCGCCCCCGACCAGGTCTTCGTCGTGGCGGTCAACAACTACCGCGCGAACGGCGGTTCCGGGTACCCGCACATCGCCTCGGCACAGATCGCCTACAGCTCGACCAACGAGATCCGCCAGCTGATGATCGACTACGTGACGGCGAAGAAGACCCTCGACCCGGCGGACTTCGCGGCCACCAACTGGAAGCTGACACAGGACGGGACACCGGTGTTCTGACCAGGTCGGCCGGATGGGGCGCTGTGGGGCCGCCCGCTTCTTGGCCAGTGTCGTGCTTCCGCGAGCGCCCTTGACTCGCCGCGCGGAAGCACCACCATGACCGAGGAGCGAGCGGCCCCACGGTCACTTCACGGCGTGGATGAGGAAATCGGCCCAGGCGGTGGAGGAGACGGTGAGAAGGGGGCCGTCGGGGTTCTTGGAGTCCCGTATGTGGATGGTGTGGGGGCAGGGGGCTACTTCGATGCAGTTGCCGCCGCCGCTGTCGCTGTAGCTGGACTTGATCCACCGAAGGGTGTCGGTACCGGTCATCGCTTCTCTCCTGCCAACCGTTCGACGAGGCCCAATGAGTCGTCGGGACTCAGAGCCTGTGCGCGGATCTTCGCATACCGGTGGGCGAGTTGGGACACCTCCGCCGGATCGCTGATCAGGATGCCCTGGTCCTCGACCTCCATGTAGACAACGTGCTCGTGGTCCTTGGTCACCACCAGCTTCATGCCGCCACGATCCCCGGCATACGTGCCCCGCAACCCCCGATCCATGGGGAGCACTTGAAGACAGACGTTGTCCCTCTGCGCGTCTTCCACCAGGGAGCGCAGTTGTCCTCGGAGCACCTCCCAGGAACCGAAGGGCCGTCTCAGCACGCTCTCTTCCAGGATCAGCTCGATCATCGGCACCGGGAGCCGGTCGAAGAGCGCCCTGCGAGCCAGTCGAGCCTCAACCAGTTCCTCGCGCTTCTGCTCGGTCACTGGTGGATATCCGCCACCGATCAACGCCCGCGCATACTCCTCCGTCTGGAACAGCCCGTCGACCACCAACGTCTCGTACGAACTGATCGTGACCGCTCCGGCCTCCAGTTCGGAGAAGCCCCGAAAGCGGGCCGGGTACTTCTCCAGGAGCATCCACCGCCGCGCCTTCTCGAAAACCCCCAACCCACCCCCGATCTGCTCCTCCAACGCCACCAGCATCTTGTCGCTGGCCGGCTGCGCACACGTTTCCATCGCGCTGATCGCGGAGCCCGTGTACCCGATCCGCTTGCCCAACTCGTCCTGGGTCAGCTTCTGCTGCTCGCGCAGTGCTTTCGCCAGGGCGGCGACGAGATGTGCCGTGCCGCCCGCCTCCACCTTGTTCTCCGCCCGCGCCATCGCGGTCACCCCCGGACTCAACCGAACTCAACCGGTCATCGGCTCTCCGCGTCGACTCCCGACCGTTCCGAAGGGTTGACGCAGAGTTATGGAAGACGGTAGCGGCCCCTGCTGACACTGGTCTCATGAATACGCAAAGTCACCCCGCCCTGGAATGGGTTCCCCCCACCGGCATCCAACTCCGCAAGGCGGGGGTCCAATTCGACGCCGTACGGCTCGACGGTGATCGTGGGCGCGAGGTCGCCGACCGGCTGGCGCGGATGACCGGAGGTGATCCGGGGCCGGTGGTCGAGTCGGGCAGCGGGCGGCGGTGTGTCTATTTCCTCGTGGCGGCCGGAAGCACCGCCCACCACGCCTGGCCGGAAGAGGTGACCCGGCTGACGAGTGGCCCGTACCGGGTCTGCTACATCCCGGTGCCCGCGCTGGAGGGGCAGACGTGGCCGCTGGCGTGGCGCTATCCGCCCACCGCGGCCGACCGTCTCGTCCACACGCTGCTGCTGCGCACGGCACTGGAGGCGGACCCGGTTGCCGAACCGCGCTGAACCGGAGGCGGACCCGGTTCCCCAACCGCGCCGACTTCTGCTCCGGGGCGGCCGGGTTCAGCTGAACACGATCATCGACCCCTGGGCCAGCGACCGCGTCGCCGCCGCGTGCAGGCCGAGCCACACGTGACGTTCGCGGGCGAAGGGGCTGGGGTCGAACGGCGCAGGGACGGCCGGTTCCTCCAAGTCGGTGGGGGAGGACGGCGGTTCCGGCGGCGTCGGCGGGTTGGCCGGGTCGATGCCGATCGACGGGGCCACGTACTCCAGCTCCCGCAGGAGGGACTGCGAGGAGCCCAGTGGGCCGCCCCCGGCGAGCAGCTCGTCGTTGGAGAGCGGGTGCGGGAAGTCGACGGGGACGTACGCGCCCGCGTGGTCGTAGTGCCAGACCAGGTGGGACTGCTGGGCCGTCGACTCGAACATCTCCAGCAGCTGCTCGTAGTCGCCGCCGAGTTCGTCCACCGGCGTCACCGGCAGCCCGCACACCTGGAGCAGGTAGGCACGGCGCAGGAAGTGCAGCGCGTCGTAGTCGAAGCCGGCCACCGGGGCGACCTCGCCGGACAGGCCCGGCATGTACTGGTACACCGGCACCGGCGGGAGCCCGGCCGAGGCCAGCGCGTCGTTGTAGTGCGCGAGTTCCTCGGCGAACGGGTTGTCCGGGGTGTGGCACAACACGTCGACGAGCGGTACCAGCCACAGATCACAGGCCAAAGAGAGCTCCTCGCATCGGCAGGCGCGCGTTCACGCACAGCAGCGGGTGGTCAGGGAAGGGTAGTCGGTGCGGCGCAGGCTCAGCTCCCCTTGTGCAGGTCCCATACCCAGACCCCGCCGGTCCACTTCCCCTCCCGGCCGGTCAGCTCCTTCAGAACCGTGCGCAGAGCGCCGTCGTTGGGCTGCGGGGCCAGCACCAGGGCGCCCGCCTTCCAGTAGGCGAAGTCCTGCTTGGCCTGCGCCCGCCAGTTCTTGCCGATCACCGGGACGACGCCGGTGTAGCGGACGTCCCGGAGCATGTTGGAGGTGAAGCGGGGGGCGGCGCCGTAGATGCCGACGCGCTGTTCGCCCCAGGGGCCGTTGAAGTAGCCGCCGGGCAGCCTGAAGCGCAGATGGGCCGCCGTCTGCCAGTGCAGGGCCTCGGCGGCGCCCGGGTCGGGCAGCGGCACCGGGACCAGCGTCTCGCCGTCATGGACGTACGACTTCCACGTCCCGTTCGTGAGGAACGCGGGTACCGCGACGCGCTCCGTGGACTTCAGGGGGGCCGGGATCAACGGGAGCAGTGCGAGGGTCACGCCCAGCAGGCCGATGTACTGGGTGCCCAGGTTCCGGGAGGCGGCGGCGCGGTCGACGGCGAGCGCGAGGAGCATGCCGAGCGCCGGTGCGCAGATCATCGCCACACGGCCCTCGATGACCGACTCGAACAGCGGCCTGTGGGCGAGCAGGGCCCACGGGCCGGGGTAGACGGTGTCGGTCAGCGGGATACGGACCTTCGGGCCGAGGGAGAGGACCGCCGCCGCCACCGCGGTGAACGCCAGCGCCTTGACCAGGGCGTGTTCCCACAGCCGTACGACGATCGCGAAGGCGACGGCGACCAGCGGCCAGCCGTAGAAGGCGTTCTGCTCGGTCGGGTTCAGCGACAGCGAGCCGGCGATCTCCGTGTCGCCCGCGATCAGGGAGCGTTCGGCGAAGGCGAGCAGGGACAGCGGGCTGTTGCCCGCGTTGTCCCCGTGCAGGATGCCCCGGTAGCTCTGCGGCCCGGCGAACTGCCAGTACAGCGCGTATGCCACCAGGGGCAGGCAGACGGCTCCGCCGACCAGCAGGCCCTTCAGCAGTGGCCGCCAGGCCGCCCTCGCCACATCCCGGCGTACGGCACCGTAGGCGGCCGCGAACAGGAGCATGCCGATCGACGCGAGCAGCAGGGGCTCCTCGCCGAGGAAGACCTGGTAGGCGGCCATCAAGCCGAGCACGATCCCGTCCCGGACCACCCGGGCGCCCGTGGCCAGGCGCAGGGTGCGGTCGATGATCAGCGGGATCATGAACAGGATCACGAAGTTCGGGTGCGCGTTGGCGTGGCTGACCATCGGGGGCGCGAAGGCCGCGAGGGACGCCCCGACGAAGGCAGCCGTCCGGCGTCGTACCACTCGCTTCACGATCAGCCAGTACCAGGCGCCCGCGGTGGCGGCCAGGCCCAGCGTCATGCAGAGGCTGAGGGAGGCGGCCGGGCCGAACAGCAGGGTGATCGGGGTGAACGGCACTGACAGGCCCAGCATCACCGTGTTGGCCATCAGGTTGACGCCGTCGGGGAAGCCCTGGAGGTCGGTGAAGAGCGGGTTGCGCAGATGGGCGACGCTGTCGGCGGTGACCGCGAAGAACCACTCCCACTGGTTCTGGTCCTGCATGGAGTCGGTCAGATAGCGGTGGGACGGGTCGAAGAAGCGGCCGGAGTACAGGGCCACCGACATGAGCAGGAAGAGGACGGTGGCGAGGAGGTCGGCGGGGCGCAGGGCGCGGGCCCTGATGCGGGCCAGGTCGGCGAGGACGCGGACGTAGTCGAGGGGGCCGACCTTGGAGCCGGGCCGGTGGCTCCAGCGGACCGGGACCTCGGCGACCGGCCAGCCGGCGCGGTGGAAGTGGTGCAGTACCTCCACGTCGATGCCCCAGCCGTCGAGGCGGGCGGCGCCGAAGGCCGCGCGGGCCCGGTCGCCCTCGAACAGCTTGAAGCCGCACTGGGTGTCCCGTACCCCCGGCACGGCCGTGCGGCGGATCAGGAAGTTCCCGGCGCGGCCCAGCAGCTCGCGCACCCGGTGCTGCCGGTCGGCTATCTCCGCGCCGGGCACCGACCGGGAGGCGATCGCCGCCGCGTTGCCCTCGCCGAGCTCCTTGTCCAGCCGCTCCAGCTCCTCGATGGGCGCGGAGAGGTCGGCATCGGTGATCAGGACGCGGTGCCCGCGGGAAGCGGCGACTCCGAGCCGCAGGGCATGGCCCTTGCCGCGGTTGCGGGGGCTGGCGACGAGCCGTACCCCGGGGTGGTCGAGTGCGCCGACCTCGCGGGTGCCGTCGGTCGAGCCGTCGTCGGCGACGATCACTTCCCAGGTGTCCCCGGTCCCGGCCAGATACCGGGTGACGGCTACCAGGGTGGGGCCGAGGCGCTGTTCCTCGTTGTAGGCGGGGATGACGACGGACAGGTCGACCGCCTCGGCTCCGCCTTCGGCCGGAGTGTGCCCACCCGCACCGTCCGTGCGGCTTGCGCGGTCGGACGGGCATGGCCCCTGTGGGGCGTACGCGCCGCCGGCGGCTCGCGGGTGGGGGATGGGAGCGGCTGTGGCGGGGGCGGGGCGATCCCCGGCGGGGTGGCCGCCCGAGGCGGTCGTGTGGGAGGCGGACGTGCGGGTCCGGCGGCCGCCCGCGGGTCGGTCCGGTTCGATGGCGGGTCCCGTCATTCCGCGGCCAGCCGTTCGACGAGGGCCAGGGAGTGCTCGTTGGCCGCCGCCACGATCGCGCGGGCGGTGTCGGCCTCGTGGCGGCCCAGGGCGTCGACCAGGTCGGTGTGCCCGGCCCACAGGCGGCCGCGTACGTCGGGCAGCCGGCGCAGGTACTGCACCGCGCACACCCAGGACCGCACCCGCAGCCGGTGCAGGAAGTCGGCGAGGTAGGGGTTGCCGAACAGGCCGCTCAGCTCGCGCCAGAACCGCAGGTCGTAGCCGATCAGCACGGTGAGGTCGCCGGCCGCCGCGGCCCGCTGCGCCTCCTCGCCGCGCCGGCGCACGGCCGCCAGGGCCGCCATCGTCCGAGGAGCCTGGGGGTCGAAGGCCGGGTGCCCGGTGCTGAGGCTCTGGAACATGCCGTCGGTGACCAGGGCACGGGCCTCGATCATGCCGCGGTAGTCGGCGAGCGAGTACTCGGGGACGCGGAAGCCGCGATGCTGGTCGGCCTCCAGGATGCCCTGCGCGGAGAGGTCGACCAGGGCCTCGCGGACCGGGGTCGCGGAGACGCCGTACTGGTCGGCGATCTCCTTGACGGTGAACGCCCGGCCCGGCGTGAGGCGCCCCGCCAGCACCTCGTCACGCAGCGCGTCCGCGATCTGCTGGCGCAGGGTGCTGCGCGTCACGGCGCCGTTGCCGGGCATCGTCCGGGCCTCTCCTCACACGTATGGGTGACGTACTCGCCATCTCTTACGAGCACGCCACCTTACGCGTTCGGGTTCCACCCACGGCAGCTGCGGCTCGGCTACACCGTGTACTCGTCGGCGACGCCCAGCGCCGTGTCCAGTGCCGCGAGACCCTCCTTCAACTCGGCCTCCCTCACGTTGCACGGCGGGACCACGTGCGTCCGGTTCATGTTCACGAAGGGCCACAGGCCGTGCTGCTTGGCGGCGGCCGTGAACCTGGCCATGGGGGCGTTCGCCTCGCCGGCCGCGTTGTACGGCACCAGCGGCTCGCGGGTCTCCCGGCTCTTCACGAGGTCCAGCGCCCAGAACATGCCGGTGCCGCGCACCTCGCCGACGCTCGGGTGCCGCTCGGCCAGCTCGGCGAGGGCGGGGGCGAGGACCGACTCGCCGAGCCGCTTGGCGTTCTCGACGACGCCCTCCTCCGCCATCACGTTGATCGTGGCGACGGCGGCGGCGCAGGCCAGCGGGTGCCCGGAGTAGGTGAGGCCGCCGGGGTACGGACGCTTGCCGAAGGTCTCCGCGATCCTCGGGGAGATCGCCACACCGCCGAGCGGCACATAGCCCGAGTTCACGCCCTTGGCGAAGGTCATCAGGTCGGGCACGACGTCGAACAGGTCGGCGGCGAACCACTCGCCGGTCCGCCCGAACCCGGCCATGACCTCGTCCAGGACGAAGACGATCCCGTACTTGTCGCAGAGCTCCCGGACCCCGGCCAGATAGCCGGGCGGCGGCACCATGATCCCTGCGGTGCCGGGGATGGTCTCCAGGATGATCGCGGCGACCGTGCCCGGCCCCTCGAAGGCGATCGTCGTCTCCAGGTGCTCCAGGGCCCGCGCGGTCTCCTGCTCCCGCGTCTCGGAGTAGAAGCGGGAGCGGTAGAGGAAGGGCGCCCAGAAGTGGACGACACCGGCGCTGCCATGGTCGGAGGCCCAGCGGCGCGGGTCACCGGTGATGTTCACCGCCTGCTGGGTGCCGCCGTGGTAGGAGCGGTACGCCGAGAGCACCTTCGGGCGGCCGGTGTGCAGCCGGGCCATGCGCACCGCGTGCTCGACGGCGTCCGCGCCGCCGTTGGTGAAGAAGATCTTGTCCAGATCGCCGGGCGTCCGCTCGGCGATCAGCCGGGCCGCCTCGGAGCGCGCCTCGACGGCGAACGCGGGCGCGAACGTCGTCATCGTCGCGGCCTGCTCCTGGATCGCGGCGACGACCTTGGGGTGCTGGTATCCGATGTTGGTGAAGACGAGCCCGCTGGTGAAGTCCAGGTACCGCTTGCCGTCGTAGTCCCAGAAGTACGACCCCTCGGCGCCGGCGACGGCGAGCGGGTCGATGAGGTCCTGGGCGGACCAGGAGTGGAAGACGTGCGCACGGTCCGCGGCCTTCACTGCGGCGCCGGCTTCGGGATGGGGCTGAGGGGTCATGCGGGCGAGCGTAGGTGTCCGCGGTACGGACGCGACATCGGCGTCCTGTTCCCCCTGCGGGGGGTTTCCGCGACAGGTTGTCGAAGGGGCGGGCGGCACCGCCCGGGCACCTGTCACCCGGCCGCTGTTACGGAACCGTAGACCCAGGTCCGCGCGACATCCCGGACGACCGCACTATTCTCGGTGCGTTGCAGACCTATGGGGGGGAAGGCGGCGCGGGGATGGAGAAGCTGGAACCGGGGGATCCGCTGGGGGTCCCCCCGGGCGTTCGGGCCACGGGGAGGATCGGGGCCTACCGGCTGCTGGCGCGGCTGGGCGCGGGCGGCATGGGGGAGGTGTACCTCGCCCGGTCGGACCGGGGGCGTACCGTCGCCGTGAAACTGGTCCGGGAGGAGCTGGCCGAGCAGGAGGAGTTCCGGGCGCGGTTCCGGCAGGAGGTGCAGGCGGCGCGGCGGGTCGGCGGCTACTGGACCGCGCCCGTGCTGGACGCGGACACCGAGGCCGCGGTGCCCTGGGTGGCCACCGGGTACGTCGCCGGGCCGAGCCTGCAGCAGGTCGTCGGGCACGATCACGGGGCGCTGCCCGAGCGGTCGGTACGGATCCTCGCGGCGGGGCTCGCGCACGCGCTGAAGGACATCCACGCGGCGGGGATCGTGCACCGGGATCTGAAGCCGTCCAACGTGCTGGTGACCATCGACGGGCCCCGGGTGATCGACTTCGGGATCGCGCGGGCGATGGAGACGCTGGCGGGGGACGGTCTGACGCGTACCGGGTCGCTGGTCGGGTCGCCGGGGTTCATGGCGCCGGAGCAGGTGCGCGGGGACCGGATCACGCCCGCGTGTGACGTCTTCTGCCTCGGGTCCGTGCTGGCCTACGCCTCCACCGGTGTTCTCCCCTTCGGGGGCGCGAACAGCGGGGTGCACGCGCTGATGTTCCGCATCGCCCAGGAGGAGCCGGATCTGGAGGGGCTGCCGGAGGGGATCGCGGACCTGGTCAGGGACTGCCTGAAGAAGGACCCCGCCGCCCGGCCGTCACTGGACCGGATCCTGGAGCGGACGGGGGCGGGGGACACGGTCGCCGGGGGGCGGTCCCGGGATCCCTGGCTGCCGGGCGCGCTGGTGGCGCAACTGGGCCGCCACGCCGTGCAACTCCTGGAGGCGGAGGACCCGGAGGGGACGCCGACCCCGCCCCAGGCAACGCCGGCCCCGCCCCGCCCCGTCCCGGCCCCGCGGCAAGCCGCATCCGCCGACGGCGAGTCCGCCCCCCAGGGGCCACCCGCAGCCGACGGCGAAAGCGGCACGGGTGATGCGCGGGGGAACCCACGCCCGGCCGAAGGACGGGTGGTGCCTCCCCACGTGCCCCCACCCGCGCCCGCCCCCGCACCGGTGAGCCCGCCTGCCTGGATCCACGAGCACGCACCCGCCCCCGACGACGTCCCCCCGCCGGTCAACCACCTTCCGACCATGGTCTCCGGGCAGGCACCGTCCCCCGGCACACCCGGCACACCCGGCACACCGCCGGGCGCACCCCCCGCCTCTCCCGCCTACGGAGCCCCGGGCCCCTACGGCTACCCCCAACAGCACCCCCAGCACCCCTCCGCCGCCTACGGCTACCCACAGCAGTCGTACAACCCCTACGGCGGCGCCCTCGGCTCCACCCCGCCCTACGGCCCGCCTCCCGTCGGCACGCCACCGGAGCCGGCGCGGAAGAACGGCCGCTCCACCGCGCTGCTCGTCGTGATCGCGCTGGTCGTGGCGCTGGGCGCGGGCGGCTCGGTGTACGCGCTGATGAAGCACGGAAGTGCCGACACGGCCGACGGGACGGTCAGCCCCGCGCCGACCGGCACCGCGACCGCGCCGGCCGACACCTCCCCGGCGCCCGCACCGACGACCTCGGCGCCGACCTCCGCCGCGCCCGCGGACGGCGTGATCCCGGACGCCTACCTCGGCACCTGGGAGACCACGATCGACAACGCCAACGGGTCCAACACCCGCCAACTCACCATCGAACAGGGGCAGACCGGCGACACGGTCCTCACGCTGGTCGCGGACGGCCCCACCGACGCAGGCGGCACGTACCACTGTGTCTTCGAGGCGAAGCTGACCGAACAACCGGGATCAGGCGGCCCGTTGGAGATCGGCCCGTCCACGGTCACCTCCGGTGAGCCCCGCTCGTCCTGCTCGCCGGGCGACGCCACCGAGGTCTCGCTGCTGTCGGACGGGCGGCTGAAGCGGGTGAAGAAGAGCGGTGGGGAGAGCCTGATCTACACCAAGCAGTGAGGTGAACTGCCCGGGCAGGACCCGGCTACCGGGGTTCCGGGGGCCGCTGTCGAGGCATGTTCGGGCGCGATCCGTTCGCGGGCGGCAGCGGAAACCTTCCCACGGGGGCACCGGACTCCGCCCGGGCCCCGGAAGCCACCGCCGCCTGGATCCCCAGCGGTGCCGGGCCCGTCCGGAACTCCACCATCCAGTCGGCCGTCTCCGTCCGCACCAGTTCCAGCACATCCTCCGAGAACCGCCGCAGCACCCCCAGGCACCGCTCGGCGGCCTCACTGGCCGTCCCCTCCGCGGGCCCCAGCACCTCGCGCACGCACTCCGACGCCCAGTCGAACTGCAGCACCTGGAGCCGCCGTTGCACGGCCTGTGCGGTGGCCACGTCCCTTATCCACCCGGAGGTCACCCCGAAGAACCGGTCGACCCCGACACACGCCACCGCGAGCACCAGCGCCAGATACCCCCACGGCGCCAGCCCGCCGACGGCCCCGGTCACATCCAGCAACGGCAGCGCCGCCCCGCACACCGCCCCCGCCGCCGCCCCGGCCCGCAGCGCCCGCGCCCCGCGCCGCTTCCACACCCGGTCCGCGAGATACCAGGCCGCCGTCTGCAGGGCCCCCCGCTCCACCCACCGGTACAGCTCGTCCAGCCGTTCGGCGGGCCCCCCCCAGTCCCCGAGCGGAAACTCCCGCCCGGTCAGATCGCCCGGCCGCAGCCCGGCCGCCCCCTCGCCCCACCCGTCCTGAGGCGGACCCTCGGGCTGCATCTCCGGCTGACCCACCCGGCACTCCCTACTGAACACGACACCGAACACGACACTGAACACGACATTGAAGACGACCGGTCACATTGCGTGACATTGCATGCCGACGCGCGGCACCCTTCCTACCGCCCAATGGGTGGCTCAGACGGCGCTTTCCTGACTTTTCCGCCCGGAAGGGGGCCTTGATCAGGTATAGAATCCTCTCCTTTCTCACTCGAAAGAGTGGCGGGGCGATGGCCGCGTAGACCACGTAGGCTCGTGCACAACGGAGAAACAACGGAGCAGTCGAAGAGCATCGACGAAACAGGAGCTGATCGTGATCCCCGGTGGTGGCCAGCCCAACATGCAGCAGTTGCTCCAGCAGGCCCAGAAGATGCAGGAGGACCTGCAGCGGGCGCAGGAGGAACTGGCGAACACGGAGGTCGACGGGCAGGCGGGCGGCGGCCTGGTGAAGGCCACCGTGACCGGCGCCGGAGAGCTGCGGGCCCTGAAGATCGACCCGAAGGCGGTGGACCCGGAGGACACCGAGACCCTCGCCGACCTGATCGTGGCGGCCGTACAAGCGGCCAACGAGAACGCGCAGACGCTCCAGCAGCAGAAGCTGGGCCCGCTGGCACAGGGCCTGGGCGGCGGCAGCGGCATTCCCGGCCTGCCGTTCTGACGTTCGCCACCCCCGCGAGACCGGTACCGCCTTCCGAGGAAAGGCGACAGCCAACTACCGTACGTACCGAAAGGTCTTAAGGAAGGGCAGTCCGTTGTACGAAGGCGTGGTCCAGGACCTCATCGACGAGTTGGGGCGGCTGCCCGGCGTCGGTCCCAAGAGCGCGCAGCGGATCGCCTTCCACATCCTGCAGGCGGAGCCGACGGACGTGAAGCGGCTCGCGCAGGCGCTCCTGGAAGTGAAGGCGAAGGTCCGCTTCTGCGCGACCTGCGGCAACGTGGCACAGGAGGAACTGTGCAACATCTGCCGCGATCCGCGCCGCGACCCCTCCGTCATCTGCGTGGTGGAGGAGCCGAAGGACGTCGTCGCGGTCGAACGCACCCGTGAGTTCCGCGGCCGCTACCACGTCCTGGGCGGCGCGATCAGCCCGATCGAGGGTGTGGGCCCCGACGACCTGCGGATAAGGGAGCTCCTGGCCCGTCTCGCCGACGGCACGGTCACCGAACTGATCCTCGCCACGGACCCCAATCTCGAAGGCGAGGCGACAGCCACGTACCTCGCCCGCATGATCAAACCCATGGGCCTGAAGGTCACCCGCCTGGCCAGCGGCCTCCCAGTGGGTGGCGACCTGGAATACGCGGACGAGGTCACCCTCGGCCGCGCCTTCGAGGGGAGACGACTGCTAGATGTCTGACGCCACGCTGCACGCCACTGCGCTGAACCCGGACGACTTCTCGGTCCAGATCGCCGACCAGGTTGAGAGCTTCCTGGTGGCCGTCACGGAGGTGGCGAAGGGCGACGAGCCCGCCTCGGCCGTCCCCTTCCTGCTCCTGGAGGTCTCCCAGCTCCTGCTGGCCGGCGGCCGCCTGGGTGCGCACGAGGACATCGTTCCCGACGAGCGCTACGAACCCGACCTGGGCCCCGAGCCGGACGTCGACCAACTGCGCGAGAACCTGGCCCGCCTCCTGGACCCCATCGACGTCTACTCCGAGGTCTTCGACCCCTACGAGCCGCGCACGGCCCCCGTACCGGCCCGTATCTCCGACGATCTCGCCGGCGTCATCACCGACCTCCGCCACGGCATGGCCCACTTCCGCTCGGGCCGCACCACGGAGGCCCTGTGGTGGTGGCAGTTCTCCTACTTCTCCAACTGGGGCCCCACGGCCTCCGCCGTACTGCGCGCCCTGCAGTCGGTCCTCATCCACGTCCGCCTCAACCAGCCCCTGGAAGAGCTCGACGGCCTCGACACCGACCAGGCGGTGGGCGACGAGACCCTGGAGTTCGAGGCGGGCAAGGTCATGGCGGAGGAGATCGGGGGACCGTTGGGGACGGGCCCCACCACGTAGCTCCCGCTCGGCCCGCCGACGTCCGGGTGGCGCGGCTGTGACCCGGGGCACTTTTCGCGTGGGGTGCCATGGGCTGGGCAGGTTCCGGAAGCGAGCGTCCGACGTCTCACCATGCGGGAGCAGGAGGGTGGATTTCGGACGCTCGTTAGACTGAGCCGACACAAACGAACCGAGCGAGGAGCGCACGTGGGCCTTGTCGTGCAGAAGTACGGAGGCTCCTCCGTAGCCGATGCCGAGGGCATCAAGCGCGTCGCCAAGCGGATCGTGGAAGCGAAGAAGAACGGCAACCAGGTGGTTGTCGTGGTTTCCGCGATGGGCGACACGACGGACGAGCTGATCGATCTCGCCGAGCAGGTTTCTCCGATGCCTGCCGGCCGGGAGTTCGACATGCTGCTGACCGCCGGAGAGCGTATCTCCATGGCGCTGCTGGCCATGGCGATCAAAAACCTGGGTCACGAGGCCCAGTCGTTCACCGGCAGCCAGGCAGGCGTCATCACCGACTCGGTCCACAACAAAGCCCGGATCATCGACGTCACGCCGGGCCGGATCCGTACCGCGCTGGACGAGGGCAACATCGCCATCGTCGCCGGGTTCCAGGGCGTCAGCCAGGACAAGAAGGACATCACCACGCTGGGGCGCGGCGGGTCCGACACCACGGCCGTGGCGCTCGCCGCCGCGCTCGACGCCGAGGTCTGCGAGATCTACACCGACGTCGACGGCGTGTTCACCGCCGACCCGCGCGTGGTGAAGAAGGCGAAGAAGATCGACTGGATCTCCTTCGAGGACATGCTGGAGCTGGCCGCGTCCGGTTCCAAGGTGCTGCTCCACCGCTGTGTGGAGTACGCCCGCCGCTACAACATCCCGATCCACGTCCGCTCGTCCTTCAGCGGACTGCAGGGCACGTGGGTCAGCAGCGAGCCGATTCAGCAAGGGGACAAGAAGGTGGAGCAGGCCATCATCTCCGGTGTCGCGCACGACACCTCCGAGGCCAAGATCACGGTCGTCGGCGTCCCGGACAAGCCGGGTGAGGCCGCCGCGATCTTCCGTACCATCGCCGATGCCGAGATCAACATCGACATGGTCGTGCAGAACGTGTCGGCCGCGTCCACCGGCCTGACCGACATCTCCTTCACGCTGCCGAAGACGGAGGGCCGCAAGGCCATCGACGCGCTGGAGAGGAACCGCTCCGGCATCGGCTTCGACTCGCTGCGCTACGACGACCAGATCGGCAAGATCTCCCTGGTCGGCGCCGGCATGAAGACCAACCCGGGCGTCACGGCCGCGTTCTTCGAGGCGCTCAGCGACGCCGGGGTCAACATCGAGCTGATCTCCACCTCCGAGATCCGCATCTCGGTCGTCACCCGCGCCGACGACGTGCCGGAGGCCGTGCGCGCCGTGCACACCGCCTTCGGGCTCGACTCCGACACCGACGAGGCCGTCGTCTACGGAGGCACGGGCCGCTGATGGCGCTGACCGGGAAGCCGACGCTCGCGGTCGTGGGAGCGACCGGAGCCGTCGGCGCGGTCATGCTCCAGATCCTGTCCCAGCGCGCGGACATCTGGGGTGAGATCCGTCTGATCGCCTCCCCGCGCTCGGCCGGCCGCAAGCTGGCCGTGCGCGGGCAGGAGGTCGAGGTCGTGGCCCTGACGGAGGACGCCTTCGCCGGGGTGGACATCGCCATGTTCGACGTGCCCGACGAGGTGGCCGCCGAGTGGGCGCCGATCGCCGCGGCGCGCGGTGCGGTGGTCGTCGACAACTCCGGCGCCTTCCGGATGGACCCGGACGTGCCCCTCGTCGTGCCCGAGGTCAATCCGCACGCGGTGCGGAGCCGGCCGCGCGGGATCGTCGCCAACCCCAACTGCACCACCCTGTCGATGATCGTCGCGCTGGGCGCGCTGCACGCCGAGTTCGGGCTGCGCGAGCTGGTGGTGTCGTCGTACCAGGCGGTGAGCGGGGCGGGCCGCGCGGGCGTCGAGACGCTGCGCGCCCAGCTGTCCCTGGTCGCCGGGACCGAGCTGGGGACCAAACCCGGTGACGTGCGGCGGGCCGTCGGGGACGACACCGGACCGTTCCCCGAGCCGGTCGTGCTGAACGTCGTCCCGTGGGCCGGGTCGCTCAGGGAGGACGGCTGGTCGTCGGAGGAGATGAAGGTGCGGGACGAGTCCCGCAAGATCCTCGGACTGCCGACCCTGCCGGTCGCCGTGACCTGTGTGCGGGTGCCGGTGATCACCACGCACTCGCTCACCGTCCACGCCCGTTTCCAGGGCGAGGTGACGGTCGACGGCGCCTGCGAGATCCTCGCCACCGCGCCCGGTGTGGTGCTCTGCGACGACCCCGCCGCCGGTGAGTTCCCCACGCCCGCCGACGTGGTGGGCACGGACCCGACCTGGGTCGGTCGGGTGCGGCGGGCGCTGGACGACCCGACCGCGCTCGAACTCTTCGTGTGCGGCGACAACCTCCGCAAGGGCTCGGCGCTCAACACCGCGCAGATCGCGGAGCTGGTGGCGGCGGAGATCGCAGGAGAGAATCCCGCCCGCGGATAAGACGCTTGTAGGCTCCATGTAAGAAATGTGGTCGGGAGCATGGTCCAAACCACTTGAACCGTGCTGCCCGGCAGCAGAGGATTTTCCTCCCCGCCCCCGCAACCACGCGGGAGGCGGGGAGCGTCTTTGCGGTCACCCTTGCGGGGCGTGAGACGTGAGGATCCTGGCGTGGGGACGCCGCGATCGGGGCGTGGGGGCGCCCGTTCAAATGGGATATAGGGGAAGAGCGGGACGCATGACGGCACTTAAGGCTCCGTCGGTTGTCGCACATGTGACGTCCGGCACGTACAACCTTATCGGGGGTGAACGTGTCCAACTGGCGTGGCAGAGGTACTCGAATTCACTGCGGCCCGCGGCACGGCCCTGCGGCCGCCCCGGCCGCGCCTTCCCGGCGGCATGCCGGTGATCGCGCCCATGCCCGCAGCGCGGCCCGCCCGCATACCCAGTCAGCGTGACGGCTCCGACGAGACCGAGGCGACCGCGACGACCGCGACGGCCTCGGACACCGTGGTCGCCGGCACGACCGTCGACCACCTCACCGAGACCTACCGGGCGCACTACCGCTCGCTGCTCGGCCTCGCGGCGCTCCTCCTCGACGACACCGCCTCCTGCGAGGACGTCGTCCAGGAGGCCTTCATCCGCGTCCACTCGGCCCGCAAGCGGGTCCGCGACCCCGAGAAGACGCTCGCCTACCTGAGGCAGACGGTCGTCAACCTCTCCCGGTCCGCCCTGCGCCGCCGCATCCTCGGCCTGAAGCTCCTCTCCAAGCCGATGCCCGACATGGCGAGCGCGGAGGAGGGCGCCTACGACCAACTGGAGCGCCGGGACCTCATCAAGGCGATGAAGGGCCTGCAGCGCCGCCAGCGCGAGGTCCTCGTCCTGCGCTACTTCGCGGACATGACCGAGGCTCAGGTCGCCGAGACGCTCGGCATCTCACTGGGCTCGGTGAAGGCGTACGGCTCGCGGGGCATCGCCGCCCTCCGGGTGGCCATGGAGGCACCGGTATGAGCGAGCGGACCGAAGGGGGCGATTCCGATGAGCGCCACTCCCACGAGCGCCATGAGCCCTACGCCTGGCACGAGCCGACGAAACAGAAGCAAGAGCACACGCAATCGCACGCTGGGAACGGAACTGTGAACCACGGCCCCGACGAAAAGGGCCCCGAGGGGCTCGGCCCGCTCGGTGACGGGCTCGACTCGGACGAGCTGGACCTGCGCCGGATGCTGCATTCGGCGGTCGACGACATCGAACCGCGTCACGGCACGCTGGACCATCTGCGCCGAGCCGTGCCCGCCCGACGGGCCCGCAAGCGCCAGGCCGTCGTCGGCATGGCGGCCGCCGCGCTGTTCATCGGCACCGCGATCCCCGCCCTGATCCACGTCTCGAACTCCGGCGGCACCGACCCCAACACCGCCATGGCCGGGCAGACCTCCCAGGCACAGGGCGGCGCCACCCAGGGCAAGGACCCGGACGGCGGCTCCAGCAGCGCCGGCGGCTCGCCCGGCACGAACCCCGGGCACGGCAAGGACAGCGGCAGGACCGGCGAGCACGGCAAGACCGGCGGCGACGGCACCGGCTCGTCCGCCGGCGCCGACCCGTCCTCCACCGCGGCCACGGGCGCCCCGCTGTGCACGACGGCCCAGCTGGGCTCCGCCACCCAGAGCGTCGACGCCCCGGACTCCGCGGGTGTCGTCTACGGCACTTTCCGCGTCACCAACACCTCCGGCACCGCCTGTACCGTCGGCGGCGCGGGCACGGTCGGCGTCTCGGCGCAGGGGGCCGCCGATCCCGCGAAGGTCGCCAGCGCCCGGCACATGTCGGGGGACGCGGCGGCCGGTCTGCCCGACCCCTCCCAGGAGGTCGCCACGCTGGTCCTGCAGCCGGGCTCGGCGTACGAGGAGAAGTTCGCCTTCGTGCCCTCCGAGACCTGCCCCACCACCGGCGGCAGCAACACCGGCGGCACGGACAGCGGCGGCCCCTCGCCCGACCCGACCCCCACGCAGGACGCCAGTTCCACCGGCTCCGGCGGGGGCACCGACACCGGCGGCACGGAGGGCACCACCACCCAGCTCGTCACCGAGGACGGCGTGCCGGCCGACGGCAGCGTCCTCGTCACCCACACCGCCCAGGCAGGCTCGACGGTGTCGGCGACGGTCTCCAACGCGTGCGCCGGGACGGTGTACTACACCGGGGTGCTCGTGGGGGCGTAGGCCTCGGACGGTGGGCGCAGGCCTCAGACGGTGGTCGGAGCGGAGGCGTTGCCGTGCTCCTGGTCCTGCTCCTGGTCCTGCTCAGGCACCAGGCCGAGCGCGGCGTCCCGCTGGAACTCCACCTCGCGGCGCAGCAGCCGGAACCACATGAAGACCACGAAGCCCGCGAAGACGAACCACTCCCCGGTGTAGCCGAGGTTCTGGAAGGCCTTCAGGTCGAGACCGGTGCCGTCCGGTGCGCTCGCGGGCACGGCCCTCATCCCGGCGTCGGCCCGGTCGAGGGTGACCCAGGCGTCGTACAGCTGGTACGGCACCAGGTTCACCAGCGAGGCCGAGCTGATCGCGCCCGTCTGCCCGGCGGGCAGCCCGCCCTGGGCGCTGACCCCGTTGTCCCCCGGGGTCTCGGAGGCCTGCAGCGCACCGGTGACGGTGACCTCGCCGGCCGGCGGGGCGGGTGCCTTCGCCGGATCCGCCGTGCCGGGCAGCCAGCCCCGCACCACGGGGAGGGCCTTGCCGGAGTCGGTGCGCAGCAGCGTCAGCACGTAGAAGCCGCGCTTGCCGTCCAGTTCCCGGCCCGGCACGAGGAGTTGCTTGCCGTACCGGCCGCTCGCCGTGACCCGCCGTCCCGAGGTGCTCTTGTCCACGGGCAGCATCCCGGCCAGCGGCCGCGCCCGCTCGTGCCGGTCGGAGGCGGCCTGCTCGGTGGCGGCGCGGTGTTCCTGCACCCGCCCCTCGAACCGGCTCAGCTGCCACGACCCCATGAAGACGCAGAACGGGATGGCGAGCAGCACGAAGACGTTGATCCCCCACCAGCGGGGTGTCAGCAGAAACCGGTACACGCCCTCAACGGTACGGCGCCCGTGCCGGGGGCTCGGCCCGGGGTCCGTCCGTGACGGCCCGCGGTGAGTGGACGAGCGGGATGCGCCGGGGTCCTCGCGCCGGCCCTCGGGGGCGGACCGGAGCGCGGCCGGGCGGCCCGGAGTACGGGCCGGGCGCCCGGGGCGGCCCGGGTGCTCGGGGCGGCCCGGGTGCCCGGGGGGTGGACATGTGTGCGGACTCGGTGGTCATGGTCGGGAAGTTGTCCACAGGCTGGGTGCACACGCCAGCGCATTGTCGGTGGGACCAGGCAGTATGGGCGCATGACTGGGGCCAAGAGTGAGAGCAGGACGCCGGACACACCGGACATGCCGGACTGGGAGAAGCGCTTCAGGGCGCCGCGGGTCTCGCTGCCCGACTGGGCGGAGGACGCACCGGACCGCTCCCTGTTCGTGTCGAACGCGACGGGCACGTACGAGCTGTACGCCTGGGACCGGGCGACGGGCGGCCAGCGGCAGGCGACGGACCGGCCGAACGGCACGACGGACGGCGTGCTCTCCCCGGACGGCGCCTGGATCTGGTGGTTCGACGACAAGGACGGCGACGAGTTCGGCGTCTGGCGCCGCCAGCCCTTCGGGGGCGGTGGGGACGAGACGGCCGTGCCCGGCCTCGACCCCTCCTACCCGGCAGGCCTGGCCCTGGCCCGCGACGGCCGTACGGCGGTGGTCGGCCGCTCGACCGACGAGGAGGGCACCACGATCCACCTCGCGCGCGGGGGCGACGACCCGGTCGTGATCTACCGGCACCGCGAGTCGGCGGGCGTCGGCGACCTCTCCCACGACGGCTCCCTGATCGCGATCGAGCACACCGAGCACGGCGACGCCATGCACGCCGCCCTGCGCGTGCTGCGCCCGGACGGTACGACGGTCGCCGAGCTGGACGACACCAAGGGCGGCACCGAGGAACTGGGCCTCGAGGTGCTGGGCTTCGCCCCGGTCGACGGCGACACCCGGCTGCTCATCGGCCACCAGCGCCGCGGCCGCTGGGAGCCCCTGGTGTGGAACGTGGCGACCGGCGAGGAGACGGACCTGTCCCTCGACCTCCCCGGCGACGTCAGCGCCGAGTGGTACCCCGACGGCAGCGCCCTCCTCATCGCCCACAGCCACGAGGCCCGCAGCGAGCTGTACCGCTTCGACCTGGCCGGGCGCGACCTGACCCGCATCCCCACCCCGCCGGGCACGGTCTCCGGGGCGACGGCCCGCCCCGACGGCAGCGTGGAGTACCTGTGGTCGTCGGCCGCCGAGCCGCCCGTGGTCCGCTCCACCTCCGGCGGGGTCGTGCTGGACCCGCCCGGCATGAAGTGCCCGCCCTCGGTGCCGGTCGAGGACGCCTGGGTGGAGGGCCCCGGCGGCCGCATCCACGCCCTGATCCAGAAGCCCGCCGGCGCCACCGGCCCGCTCCCCACGGTCTTCGACCTGCACGGCGGTCCGACCTGGCACGACAGCGACTCCTTCGCCGCGGGGCCGGCCGCCTGGGTGGACCACGGGTACGCGGTGATCCGCATCAACTACCGCGGCTCCACGGGGTACGGCCGCGCCTGGACGGACGCCCTGAAGCACCGGGTGGGCCTGATCGAACTGGAGGACGTGGCGGCGGTCCGCGACTGGGCCGTCTCCTCCGGCCTCTCCGACCCCGCCCGCCTGGTCCTCACCGGCGGCTCCTGGGGCGGCTACCTCACTCTCCTCGGCGTCGGCACCCAGCCGGAGGCATGGGCGGTGGGCGTCGCGGTCGTTCCGGTCGCGGACTACGTCACCGCGTACCACGACGAGATGGAGTCCCTGAAGGCCATGGACCGCACCCTGCTGGGCGGCACCCCGGAGGAGGTCCCCGAACGCTTCGAGGCGTCGTCTCCGCTCACCTACGTCGACCAGGTCAAGGCCCCGGTGTACATCTCGGCGGGTGTCAACGACCCACGCTGCCCGATCCGCCAGATCGACAACTACGTCAAGCGCCTGGAGGCACGCGGCGCGGTCCACGAGGTGTACCGCTACGACGCCGGCCACGGCTCACTCGTGGTCGACGAGCGCATCAAGCAGGTGAGACTGGAGATGGAGTTCGCGGAGAGGCACTTGGCGGGGGCGTAGGGGGCGTAGGGGGCGTAGGGAATTCCACCCGGCCCACCCACGGCCGAGACCAGCCCACCGCAGCGGGCGGGGGTGCTTTTCAGCCGGCCGAGACGGGTGGGCGGGTTCGGAAACGTGTGGGCGGGTTCGGAAACGGTGGTCCAGGGGGCGGGGCCCCTGGGGGTCAGCCCAACTCGGCCAGCCCCCTGCGAGTAGCGGCAACCACCACCCGGTCCCCCTCACCCAGCACATGATCCCCGGGCACCTCAGCACGCCCCTCCAACGCCAGCACCCGCCAGGCGCCGGCCCGAAACGCCTCCCCCACGGTCCGCCCCTCCAACTCCGGATGCCCAGCCACCTCGACCGAGGCGAACAGCAACACCCGCCGCTCCACGGGAATCGCCCCCAGCACCTGCCGCCCCAGCATCGCCCCCGCGAACGCCGGCGCGGCGAGGTGCGACACACTCCGGCTCCGAGTGGACGCCTGCGGATGAGCGGCCCGCAGCGTCCGGTACACCGCCGTGGCGAAGTCGTCGTCGTACAGCCGTAGCACCACCCGCAGATCCGGCCGCACGGACCGCGCGTACAGCACGGCCTCCAGATTCGTCGTGTCCGCGCTGGTCACCGCGAGCAGCGCATCCGCCCGATGGATCTTCGCGGCCTCCAGCACCCCCTCCTGCGTCACATCCCCCAGCACCACCGGCACCCGAAGCCGCCGCGCGGTCGCCAGCCCCCGCGCCTCCGGGTCGGACTCCACACACACCACGGGAACGCCCAGCTCCCGCAGCCGCGTCAGCACCCTCGTGCCGATCTTGCCGAGCCCGAGCAGCACCACATGCCCGCCCAGGCCGCGCGGCGGCTTCCGCAGCGCGGAGGCGGTCCGGAAGGTGCCGAGCGCCTCGAGCACCGCAGCCAGCAGCACCGGCAGCAACAGCAACCCGACCAGCCCGGAGAGGAGTTGGAGGATCTGCCGTCCGACGGGCGCCCCGATCGCCGGGTTGTCGATCGCGAACAGATCCAGCAACGTGAGATAGAAGGCCCCCAGCGGATGGATGTCGCTGACCACCCACAGCGCCACGGCGAGCGCGACGACACACCCCACCATCCCGGCCAGCGACCACCGCAGCCGCCGCGAGAAGAGGGAGGCGAGCGGCGGTACGCCCCCCACCCCGCGCCCGGACGCGGCCGACGCCGGCCCACCGGACGCGGACGACACCTGCTCCAGCACCACGGCGGCCCGTCCTGCCGCCTGCCGTACCTCCTCGTCGTCCGGCAGCAGCCGGGGCTCCTGCTCCGCGCCGCCCCCGGACCGGCCCGCCCCGGCGGTATCCGGGCCGGCGGCCGAGAGCAGGGCCAGGGTGCACAGCCCCCCGGCGACCTGTCCGTCCGCGGAGGGCGGCCGTTCCACGGCCCGCAGCAGCAGGCTGTCGGTCTGTACGACCTTGGTGGTGCCGGCGACGGCGGCGGCGGCCAGCGCGGGCGCGGCGGTGTCGGCGTCGGACAGCACGGTCGTGGACGCCTCCGGGCCCTCCGCCGTCCCCTCTCCGGAAGCCAACGCGGCCGCTTGGTCGAGGAGTTCCTCGATGTGCTGGCCCAACCGCCGGTTGTAGAGCCGCAGGACGAGCCGGAGGCGCGGGTTGAGCCGCCGGGCGGTCAGGGCGGCCCGGATGTTGGTCTCGTCGTCGTCATGGACGAGTGCCAGCGCGGCGGCCCGCTCCACCCCGGCCTCGGCGAGCACGGCCTCCGTGAGATCGGCGGCCTCCCACACCCGCTCGCCGTCGACCCTGTTGCCATTACCGCCGCTACCGCCGCTACCGCCGGCCCCGGCCGTGCCATTGCCGCCGTTGCCGCCGCCCCGTCCGACGGCGGCGCTGACCATTCGGTCGAGCAGCGCGGCCGAGGCGGCCCGGGCCCGCCCGACCACCGGGGGCCGCGCCGTGCGCCCGTCGGGCGGCACCACGAGGGTGACCTGCTCACCGTGGACTCCGCGCAACTCGGCGGCCAGCCGGTGCGCGAGCCCGTCGTCACCGCACACCACCATGTGCGCCGGTGCGCTACTGGGCCCACCCTGATACGGAACGCTCGCCACGAGGGGAAAGACTGCCCCAAGGAGACCGGTGGTTCCAGCAAGCGCGTGAACACCCGTGCCCTCGACCGCGTATGGATGGGGAGGCAGAGGGAGCACACAGCCGGAGGTACCCACCCGTGGCCATCACCGAAGACGCCCTGCCCGGCGCCGCCGAGCGGGACCCGGCGCGCCTGTCCGGCGACGGGCCCGGCGAGCGGCCCGGACGGGAGGGCCAGGAGGACCGCGAGGGCAGGGAGGGCCGGGAGGTCCGGGAAGGCCATGAGGTCCGGGAAGGCCATGAGGTCCGGGAAGGCCATGAGGACCGGGAAGGCCATGAGGACCGGGAAGGCCAAGAGGGCCATCGGGGTCGCGAGAGCCGGGAGGGCCGGCATCTCAGCTCCCCGCTGGTCCTCACCATGATCCTGCTGCTGGCGGTGCTCGCCCAGTCCCCGATCCGCGGGGCGCTCGGCACTCCGCTGATGCAGAGCTGGATGACGGTGTTCGTGGCCGTGACGGTCCAGGCGCTGCCCTTCCTCGTCCTGGGGGTCCTCCTCTCGGCGGCGATCGCCGTCTTCGTCCCTCCCTCCTTCTTCGCCCGTGCGCTCCCGAGCCGTCCCGCGCTGGCCGTACCGGTCGCCGGGATGGCGGGCGCGGTGCTGCCGGGCTGCGAGTGCGCCTCGGTCCCCGTCGCGGGTGCGCTGGTGCGCAGGGGCGTGACCCCGGCGGCGGCCCTGGCCTTCCTGCTCTCCGCCCCCGCGATCAACCCGATCGTCCTGACCGCCACCGCCGTCGCCTTCCCCCGCAATCCGGAGATGGTCCTGGGCCGGTTCCTCGCCAGCCTTCTCGTGGCCTGCACGATGGGCTGGCTGTGGCAGCGCCTGGGCCGTACGGACTGGCTGCGGCCGCCGGCCCACGGCGCGCACGAGGGCGCGACCAAGGGTGAGGCGTTCTGGAACTCGGTCCGGCACGACACCATGCACGCGGGCGGCTTCCTGGTGCTGGGCGCGATGGCCGCGGCCACACTGAAGGCGGTGGCCCCGGCGACCTGGCTGCGCACGGCGGCCGACAACCCCCTCTTCTCCGTCCTCGCCCTCGCCGTGCTCGCCGTACTCCTGTCCATCTGCTCGGAGGCGGACGCGTTCGTCGCGGCCTCCCTCACCCAGTTCTCCCTGACGGCCAAGCTGGTGTTCCTGGTGGTGGGCCCGATGATCGACCTCAAGCTCTTCGCGATGCAGGCGGGCACCTTCGGCCGTTCCTTCGCGCTCCGCTTCGCCCCCGCCACCTTCGCGCTGGCCATCGCGGGGGCGGTCCTGACCGGGGCGGTGCTCCTGTGAACCGCCAGGCCCAGGCGGCGGTCATGTTCCTGCTCGGCGCGGCCCTGCTGCACGCGGGCGCCACCGACTTGTACCTGCGCTACGTCAAGGCGGGCCTGCAGCCGCTGCTGCTGGCGTCGGGCGGGGTCCTGATCGCGGCGGCCGTGGCGACGGCGTGGTACGAGCGCAGGCGTGCCAAGGCGGCCCAGCGTGCCGAAGGGGACCACTCCCACCCCGAGCCCCGCATCTCCTGGCTCCTTGTCCTCCCGCTCCTCTCCCTCATCCTCATCGCCCCGCCGGCCCTGGGTTCCTACAGCGCGCTGCGCAGCGGCACGGCCCTGCAACAGCCGTACGGCTACGGGAAGTTGTCCTCGGCCGACCCGGTACCGCTCAGCGTGGTCGACTACGCCTCCCGCGCGGCCTACGACCACGGGCGTTCCCTGCACGGCCGCCCGGTCCGCGTCACCGGCTTCCTCGCCCTGGACCGCACCGGGGCGCCCTATCTGGTCCGCATGGCCCTCAACTGCTGTGCGGCGGACGCCCAGCCGGTGAAGATCGCCCTGACCGGCAAGCTGCCCCCGGTCCTGCAGCCGGACGCCTGGCTGGAGGTCACGGGCACCTACAGTCCCGGGCTGACCCATGACCCGGTCAACAACGGCCCGATCCCGTACCTGTCGGTCACCTCGGCTGAACCCGTACCGACCCCGCACGACCCGTACGACGAGACCTGGAACAACTGAGGCGGCGGTCCTGTCAGCCCAGGCACACCACGAGCAGGCAGACCTGGGACGGCGAGGTCGCGGCGGGGGAGGGGCTCGTCGGGGGCGTGCCGGAGTTCGTTCCGCTGTCGGTCGCGGGTGTGGCGGCGGGTGCGGACGGCTGCTGGGCCGTCGTGCCGGTGCCGGCACCGGTGCTGTTGTCGTCGGTGCCACCGGAGACGGGGGCGGCGGCCTGCTGCCGTGCGGCGGCCGTCCGGGCGGGGCGGGGTGCGGCCGCGGCGTCCAGGTGGGTGTCCCACGGGGCGGTCCGGGGTGCGGCGGCGATGGTCTGCCGGTGCGGGACGGCCGCGGTCGGCCGGGCGTGGGCGGGGCGCGTGGTACGCGGCGACGGATGGGTGCCGGGCGGTGCCGACTCGGGCCGGGCCTCGGCGGTGGTCTGCTCGTCGGCGGAGCCCATGCTGTGGTTGTCCGGTGCCGCGGCCGCCTGGGCCCGGTCGGCGGACTGCCGGTCCAGGGCGGCCAGGGTGAGCCCGCCGCCGACGAGCGCGATGGTGGTCGCGACCGCGGCCCGGCGCTTGTTCTTCTTCCACCGGGCCAGCTGGCGGCGCCGGGCCGCCCGGCCCTGCGGTGCGGCCGCAGGACCGTCCAGGTCGGCGGCAGGGTGGGTGTGCGGGGCCTCGTCCGGGCCGGACGGGCCCTGCGGTGCGGCCGGAGGGCCGTCCAGGTCGGCGGCAGGGTGGGTGTGCGGGGCCTCGTCCGGGCCGGACGGCGTCGGCTCGTCGGGGAGATCGCCGTCGAGCCACGAACCGGAGCAGGTGGCCTCCCGGGACGCCGTCCCGGCCGTCGGTATGCGGGTGGCGATGGTCGTGGGGGGAGCGATGTCCGGGGCGTAGGCGCCGCACCCGGGACACACCAGGGCGCCGTTCAGATGCCGACGGCACGAGGAGCAGTAGTCCATTTGCGGTCTTTCTGAGTCGACTGCGCCTGCGGCCTCGGCCGGGGCCTGGCCACGTTCGCACGTGGGATCGAGCGGCCAGCAACGCTAACGAGGCTTTCGGAAGACTGTGTGCTCCCCATGTGACGCTCCTGCGCACATTCTCTGCGGATTCATGACCGCCCCGACGCGTGTGTCGCAGGTCACAGCGGTGGCTGTCACATCGGGCCGAGCCGTTCCGTCATCCAGGTGTAGCCCACACCGATGGCAGAGGAGTGCACGATGGACGCTCGCTTGGACCTCTTCGGCAGCCCGCTCGCAGGCAAGTTCCTCAGGTACGTCAACTCGGCGGGCAAGACGGTCGCGGACTCGACGCTGCCCGCCGCGACACAGGAACTGGTGAAGATCCGTGCCAGCCAGATCAACGGCTGCGGCTTCTGCACCGACATGCACACCAAGGACGCCGCGCACGCCGGGGAGACGTCGACCCGCCTCAACCTCATCGCGGCCTGGCGCGAGGCCAAGGTCTTCACCGACGCCGAGCGCGCCGCCCTGGAGCTGACCGAGCAGGGCACCCGCATCGCGGACGCGGCCGGGGGCGTCACGGACGAGGCCTGGGCGAACGCCGCCAAGCACTTCGACGAGGAGCAGCTCGCCGCGCTGGTGTCCCTCATCGCCCTGATCAACGCGTACAACCGCGTGAACGTCATCGTCCAGCAGCCGGCCGGTGACTACCAGCCCGGCCAGTTCGGATGACGGCGGTCGGGCCGCGCTGAGGGAGCCGTCAGGACAGACCCGACGCTCGCAGAACCGCCCGTGCCGACTCGTCGTCGATGTGGTGGCCCAGACGCGCCACCACATCGGCTCCGTGCCGGAGCGTGCCGCGCTCCAGGGAGCGGTGCGTGCCCGTCTCCAGCTCGTGCCACAGCAGGGGACTCGCGGCGAGGACTCGGGGGTCGAGCTCCAGGCGGTCGCCGTGGGCGTCGCGCAGGACCAGGCCGCCCGATGGCCCCTCGTACTGGCGTACGGCCACCAGCGCGTCCGTCCGGACGACGTGTCGACGCCAGGGGGTGCACACCGCGATCCAGCCGGGGCCCGCGGTCACCCGGTGCGGCAGCAGCACGATGAACACCCTGGCGGACAGGGCGGCCCAGAGCAGGGCGCGCAGAGGCGTCAGGCTTCCCGCGTCCCAGTCGACCAGGAGGCACAGGGCGAAGAACGCCAGAGCGCAGTTCAGCGCGAGCCGTGCCTTCCCTCGCCAGTGGCGGTCGCCGGCCGGGGCCGCCCGTCCGCTCCTCCGCATGCCGCCGACCCTAGGCGGCCCCACCCGGCACGGCGACCGCCGCTGACGAGGCCCTGACGCCGGGCGGCCGAATCCTGACGGCGTCCTTACGCGGCCGTCCTGCCCGGCGCAGACGTCGACGCGGCGGGGACGAGTTTCCGGCGGGAGCCGGACAACCTCACCTTCCGTGGGGAGCGGGTCGCGGCGGAGCGGACCGTGCGGGCGTATGCCGTCCACCAGGGCTACGGCCGCGGGGTGCCGGGCGCTGGCCGCGGCGGGGAAGAACTCGGGTGCCGCACCCCGCTGCCGTCAGGCGTCCGTCAGCCGGGCCTCCTCCAGGTCCAGCGACCGCTGAAGCCGACGCCGGGTCGTGTCGCTGATGCGGTGTGCGTCGTACAGGCGCTGGAGTTCGGCCGTCTCCACCGCGATCAGGTCACGACGCAGCTGGCGGTAGACCAGGTCGGCGGACTCGCCGGCCGCGGCGGTGCCGTTGCCCTCGGCGAGCCGGTCGCGGGCGTCCTCCAGGCGGGCGTTCAGAGCGCGCCGCAGCCGGTCCAGGACGACGTCCGGTACGGCCTCCAGCTCCGCCAGCTCCTCCAGCCGGGCGAGTCCGGCGTGGGCGAGGCGGGAACGGGCCTCGACCTCCTCGCGTTCGGTGTGGGCGGGCGCCAGCGCGATGCCGGAGGCCCGGACGACCGGGGCGAGGGTGAACCCCTGGACGACGAGCGTGACCACCACCACCGAGGTGGTCAGGACGAGCACCAGGGGACGGTCCGCCAGCGGAGAGCCGCTCTTGGCCATCTCCGGGACGGACAGGGCGGCGGCCAGCGGCATCACACCCCGGGTGCCCGCCCAGGTCAGGACCACCGGCACCCGCCAGTTCAGCCGGCTGATCCCGCCCTTGCGCTGCACGACCGCCGACAGCGGCGCGAGCCAGAGCAGGCGTACGGCGACGAGCGTGGCGGCGACGGCGAGGGCGTACAGCGGCCAGGACCCGGCGCCGTCGGCCAGGGCCCGCACCTGCGCGGGCAGCGCCAGCCCGATGAGCGAGAAGACCACGCTCTCCAGAAGGAACACCACGGTCCCGTACACGGCGTGCAACTGCAGGCGGATGCGGGCGTTGGTGAGCCGGTCGCCCCGGCCGCCGAGGACCACGCCCGCCACCACACAGGAGGTCACGCCGGAGGTGTGCGCGGCCTCCGCCAGCAGATACGCGGCATAGGGGGTGACCAGAGCGATCACCGTCTCCAGGACCGGCTCCTCGGTGCGCCGCCGGATCAGGGCGACCACGCCGGCCACGGCGGCGCCGATCACCGTGCCACCGCCGGCCAGCAGCAGGAACTCGCCGCCGGCGGCCCCCCAGTCGGCCGCGGCCGAGGCGATCGCGATCCCGGCCGCCACCCGGACCAGCACCAGCGAGGTCGCGTCGTTGAACAGGCTCTCCGCCTGCACGAGGACCTGCACCCTCGACGGCAGGGCGAGCCGCCGGCCGAGCGCGGTCACCGCCACCGGATCGGTGCTGGCCAGCACCGCGCCCAGCACGAACGCCATCTGCCAGGACAAGGGTGTGACCAGGACCGCTACGGCGGCTACGGCCGCCGCCGAAGCCAGGACGAGACCGATGGCGAGGATCCCGACCGGTTTCCACACCGCCCGCAGCTCCCGCCAGGGCATCTCCTCGGCGCTCGCGTACAGCAGGGGCGGCAGGACGACGAGACCGATGATCTGGGGGCTGATCTCGATCTCCGGAGTGCCCGGCAGCAGGGCCACGGCGAGACCGGCGACCACGAGCAGGGACGGCGCGGGAATCCGCCACCGGCGCGCGAAGGTCGCCACGACGGTGGCCAGAACCACCAGTGCGAGAACTGTCCCTACGCTGCGCATGCCGTCCCCCTGGAGCTTCAGGAGAGCCGACCTGACTCCTCCCGGCCGACCAGACTTCCCGGCACACCGCTTTCACCCTATCGGCGCGGGCCACGTCGAGACAGTGTCAAGGTCCGCCGGGCCGCCGTATCAGGGTGCACCGCGTCGCCCCGCGGGTGAACGTCCTGGAACTCGACATCGCGCTCAAGGACCTCGCGGCACAGCGGTGACGGCCTCGCGCGACCCGTAGGGGAGCCGGCGGACCGGGAGGCATCCCGGGCCCGGCATGGGCCACCGCTGCGAAGGGCGACCACGGCCACGCGGCAGGCTCCGGCGCGTCGCAACGCGGCAACGTGGGACGACCGGACACTGCCAGAACATGCACATGAACCGGCAGCCCCGGTGCCGCAAGCTCTGTCCATGACCACCTCCTCGGACGTGACCTGCCGACCCCTGCGGGAGCGCACTCTGTGGCTCTTCGTCGGACTCGGCGCGGCCGGGGCGGCCCTGGCCGCCGTCCGCGTGGCGTACCGGGGCGACCTCCTCGACGCGTGGGCGGCCGTCGGCCTGCTCCTCGCCCTGGCCGGCGTCGCCTCGCTCCACCAGGTCACCGCCCGGGTGAGCGCCGACGCGTACGGCGTCCACTGCCGGACCCTGCTGCGCCGCCGGAGCGTGCCCTGGGCCGACATCGCCGACGTGCGCGTACATCTCGGGCACACGGACGGCTCCCGCACCCGGGAGGCCCGCCGGGTCGGTCTGGCCCTGCGGGACGGACACAGCCGGCTCCTGCCCCTGCCGAAGAGCTGGGCGCCCGACGACCCGGACTTCCGCGCGGAGCTGGACGCCCTGCGCACGCTGCACCGCCGCCACGGCGCCCCGGAGTCGAGCGACATCCGCGTCGTCTCGCACCGCACCGCGGGAAGCGGCTGGGCCGGATCACTGTGCCTGTGCGGGCTGCTGCTCGCGGGCGCCGGTGTGGCCGCCTGGCGCGTACCGGACACCGCGTCGTACGCGGCGGCTTGGCGCACGGCCCCCGCCTGCACGGCCGAGACGCCCGCCGGGCTGCGCGACGACTGCCTGACCACCGTCCCGGCCGTGATCGCGCGCACCGAGGCCCACCTGCCCGAGCAGCGCAGCCGGCTGTACTTCACCGACAGCCGGCCACTGGCCCGGCTCGACGTCTCCTCGCAGGCCGCCCGGGACTTCCGCTCCGGCGACCACGTCGAACTGACCGTGTGGCACGGCCGGGTGATGCAGGTGGCCGGGGAGGGACACGTCTGGCGCGAGCACATCACCACACCCGGTTCGCCGGCCGTCGTGGCGGCCGTACTCGCCCTGGCCGCGGGCGGCCCCGGAGCGCGGGTACTGCTGCGCCTGCGCGGCCGGGACCTGCCCGACGACGAAGTCCTGCCGTCGGCCCTGCCGTTCGCGGGAGCCCTCGCCGGCACCGCCCTGTGGCTGCTGCCCCTGTGCTACTTCCACCCCACGACGCCGCTCTCCGAGCCCGCGTCGATCGCCTGGGCGGCCGCGGGCTCGCTGCTCACCCTGGGCATGCTCGCTCGGGCCTGGCGCGCCACCCGCGTCCGTGCGCCCGAGGACGCCGGAGGGACCGAACCGCCGGAAGAGGGCGAGGTGTTCCTGCCCGCCCGCTTCCTGGAGCCCACCGACTACAACCCGCTCGGCTTCGGCACGCACATCGTCATCGGGGACGGCCCGCCCGCGGTGACACCCGGCCCGGGCCGCTTCGGGGCGAGAAGGATCCCGGTCGGGCGCCTCACCGTCAGGACCGTACGACGGGCCCGGGGCGGCGACGGCGACACGGTCCCCAGAAGCTGGCACATCGCCGAACTCGACGACGCCGGCCACCCGATCCGCCTGGCGGCCGCACCGGCCGACCTGAACCGCATCATCCGCGAGCTGGACTCGGCGCGGGCGGCACGGTCTCCCGGACGACCGGCAGAGCCGCGGCGAACAACACCCGCGCGGCACCCGCGTGAACCATCGATCAGGAATCGAGAAGCGCGGCCTGCGAGCGGAAGCTAGCGTGAGCCGGGCGACGCCGACGGAGGCCGTGGAAGCGGCCCTCACAGATGGGGACACGATGAGCATGGCCACCAGCACGGACAGGAAGTCGCCCGCGCCGCACGCTGCCGACAGCCACGATCTGATCCGGGTGCACGGCGCGCGCGAGAACAACCTCAAGGACGTCAGCGTCGAGATCCCCAAGCGCCGGCTCACGGTGTTCACCGGCGTCTCCGGCTCGGGCAAGAGCTCGCTGGTCTTCGACACGATCGCCGCGGAGTCGCAACGGCTGATCAACGAGACCTACAGCGCCTTCGTCCAGGGCTTCATGCCCACCCTGGCGCGGCCCGAGGTCGACGTACTCGACGGGCTGACGACCGTGATCACCGTCGACCAGCAGCGGATGGGCGCCGACCCCCGCTCCACGGTCGGCACCGCCACCGACGCCAACGCGATGCTGCGGATCCTCTTCAGCCGGCTCGGCAAGCCGCACATCGGCTCGCCCAAGGCGTTCTCCTTCAACGTCGCCTCGATCAGCGGAGCGGGTGCGGTCACCGTGGAGCGCGCCGGACAGACCGTGAAGGAGCGGCGCAGCTTCAGCATCACCGGCGGCATGTGTCCGCGCTGCGAGGGCCGGGGCACGGTCACCGACCTCGACCTCACCCAGCTCTACGACGACTCCAAGTCGCTCACCGAGGGCGCGATCACCGTCCCCGGCTACAAGGGGGGCGGCTGGAACTCCCGGCTCTACATCGAGTCGGGCTTCTTCGACCCCGACAAGCCGATCAGCAAGTTCACCAAGAAGGAGCTGCACGACTTCCTCCACCGCGAGCCGACCCGGATGAAGATCGCGGGCATCAACATGACCTACGAGGGCCTGATCCCGCGGATCCAGAAGTCGATGCTCGCCAAGGACCGGGAGGGGATGCAGCCGCACATCCGGGAGTTCGTGGACCGGGCGGTCACCTTCACCATCTGCCCCGACTGCGACGGCACCCGGCTCAACGAAGGGGCCCGGTCGTCGAAGATCGAGGGGATCAGCATCGCCGACGCCTGCGCGATGCAGATCAGCGACCTGGCCGCATGGGTGCGCGGCCTCGGCGAGCCGTCGGTGGCGCCGCTGCTGGTGGCGCTGGGGGAGACCCTCGACTCGTTCGTCGAGATCGGCCTCGGCTACCTCTCGCTCGACCGGCCGGCGGGCACGCTGTCGGGCGGCGAGGCACAGCGCACCAAGATGATCCGCCACCTCGGCTCCTCGCTCACCGACGTCACCTACGTCTTCGACGAGCCCACCACGGGCCTGCACCCCCACGACATCCAGCGGATGAACGACCTGCTGCTGCGGCTGCGGGACAAGGGCAACACGGTGCTCGTCGTGGAGCACAAGCCAGAGGTCATCGCGATCGCCGACCACGTCGTCGACCTCGGCCCCGGCGCCGGGACGGCGGGCGGAACCGTCTGCTTCGAGGGCACCGTCGAGCGGCTGCGGGCCAGTGGCACCATCACCGGCCGCCACTTCGACGACCGGGCAGCCCTCAAGGAGACGGTGCGCAAGCCCACCGGCACGCTGGAGATCCGCGGCGCGACGACGCACAACCTGCGCGAGGTCGACGTCGACATCCCGCTCGGCGTGCTCACGGTCATCACCGGCGTCGCCGGTTCGGGCAAGAGCTCGCTCGTGCACGGGTCGATCCCCGCCGGCGCCGGTGTGGTGTCGATCGACCAGACCGCGATCCGCGGCTCACGCCGCAGCAACCCGGCGACGTACACCGGACTGCTCGACCCGATCCGCAAGGCGTTCGCCAAGGCCAACGGCGTGAAGCCGGCGCTGTTCAGCGCCAACTCCGAGGGCGCCTGCCCGACCTGCAACGGTGCCGGCGTCGTCTACACCGACCTGGCGATGATGGCCGGTGTCGCCACCACCTGCGAGGAGTGCGACGGGAAGCGGTTCGAGGCGTCGGTCCTCGACTACCACCTGGGCGGCCGCGACATCAGCGAGGTGCTGGCGATGTCGGTGACCGAGGCCGAGGAGTTCTTCGGCGCCGGCGAGGCGCACGCTCCGGCGGCGCACCGGATCCTGCGGCGGCTTGCCGACGTCGGGCTCGGCTACCTCACCATCGGGCAGCCGCTCACCACGCTGTCCGGCGGCGAGCGGCAACGGCTCAAGCTGGCCACGCACATGGCGGACAAGGGCGGCGTCTACGTCCTCGACGAGCCGACCGCCGGCCTCCACCTCGCCGATGTCGAGCAACTGCTCGGCCTGCTCGACCGGCTCGTCGACTCCGGCAAGTCGGTCATCGTCGTCGAGCACCACCAGGCGGTCATGGCGCACGCCGACTGGATCGTCGACCTGGGCCCCGGCGCCGGCCACGACGGCGGCCGCATCGTCTTCGAAGGCACCCCGGCCGACCTGGTAGCGGCCCGCTCCACCCTCACCGGCGAGCACCTCGCGGCCTACGTCGGCGCCTGACGCAGGCGTCCCGCGCTGCGCGGAGACCGTTCAGGGGCCCGGCCCGCCACGCGGAACAGGTCCCTGACCTGGTACGGCACCCGTGGCGTGCGCAACTCAGGGACGGCGAAAGGCCCTGCCGACGGGCGCTGGTTGTCCTTGCTCCCGCTGCCCTTGTCCTTGCTCGCCCCGCCGCTTCCGGCCGTGTTGTCCGTGCCGCCGGGGGCGTTGCCGGAACTGCCTCCGCCGGAACTGCCTCCGCCGGAACTGCCTCCGTCGGAACTGCCTCCGCCGGAGCCGCCGGTGTTCCCCGCGGTGCCGTTGCTGCCGCCCCGGCCCGCGGCGCCCTCGGCGGGTTTGCCGCTGTTGCCCGGCCTGCTCGCGGCGGCTGTGGCCCGCGCCTGCTGTTCGGAGCAGTACGCGGCGACCTTGTCCTTGCCACCGGCGACCGCGACGAGCCGCTGCCAGGCCGTCGCGTCGGGCGCCTTGCCATGGTCCTTGACCTGCTCATAGGCGCGGCAGTGCGCCTCGGCGTCCCGGCCGACGGCCATGCCGTGCGTCGGACCCGGTCCGCCGGAGGACGCCGACGAAGTCTCACCGCCGGACCGCTCCGGGGCGGCCGCCGACGGATGGCCCGCTGCTCGGCCTCGCCGTCGAGATCGCCTCCGCGCAGGACGGCGGCCAGCACGCTCTCCAGCTCGGAGACGTCCCGTACGGTCCCAGGGGCAGGACACGGCGCCGCCAGGGTGCACGCGTCGACGGCCCGCGGTTCCGTCGCCGCTCCCAGTGCCATCCGCATGGCGGGCGCCTACGCGACCTTCGCCGCCTCCGGTGTCCAGACCACCCCGTACTCGGTGACCAGGGTGACCCACGACGGCTCGGCACTTCCCGGCTTCAGGGCCCCCGCCCCGGTACGGGCCATACCCGCCGCGGTCGCCGACAACGTGACCGACGTACTCCGGGGTGTCATAGTCCGGGGCACCGGAACCAAGGCCCAGGCACTCGGCAGGACGGCGGCGGGTAAGACCGGAACCACCGACGACTACCGCTCGGCCTGGTTCGTCGGCTACACCCGCCGGCTTGCCACCTCCGTGGTTCTGTTCCGGGAGGACCCGAAACACCCGCAGCTGCAGTCCCTGGCAGGTGTCGGTGGCCTGCAGAAGGTGTTCGGCGGTGACATCCCCACCGAGATCTGGACCCAGTACATGCGCGATGCCCTGGCCGGCCTCCCCGATGCCCCGTTCCCGGCACCCGCTCCACTCGGGCACGGCACAGACGAACCCGGCGCGCCCTCCCCCTCCCTCTCCCCTTCTCCCTCCCCTTCCACGCCCCCCGTCAAGCGGAGCGGCAACACCGGCAAGAAGCCCACGCCCGCCCAGCCCACCCCGACCAGCAGACCCGCGTGCCGTCACCACAAGTGCCACTGATCCGAGGTCTCTCGCTATGAGGGCCGCACGAAGCGCGCGAGGATGGAAGAGGCACCCCATACCGACTCTGAGGAGAGGAGGAGACGGGATGGCTACGGCAGCTCAGACCGTGCTCGAGCCCACCGAGCGGGTACGGGCCCAGAAGAAACCTTCCGAAGCTGCGCTGACCACGCTGGAGCCCGCCGAGCGGGTGCGGGCCCAAAGGGGGCAGCACCGGAGCCAGAGCGCGCGCACGGGCACGGGGCGTGTGCGGACTCGGCAGGAACAGTCCGGAGAGGGACATCCCGACGGCGCGGGCATCCACCTGCACACCCGCACGTTTCACCCTTCGGTTCCGATCCCTTACCCCAGCGTGGAGAACCTGCCCGCCGGCCTGGACAAAGTGCCGGCCCGGGACCTGGTCTTCTACGGGGGCCTGGGAGCACTCGCGGTGGCGGGAGCTCTCGAGTGGCCGATCGCCCTGGCCATCGGCGGAGCCACCTGGGTGGTACGCAGCAGACGAAAGGAAGACCACTGAGAGGCGGGAGAGCCGGTAGGCGAACCACGGGAGCGGCTCCAAGCTCGCCCCCCGGCCTTCTCCCACCAGCCCCCGAAGACCGCACAGGGGCCCGACCCGCTGCCCGGATCAGGCCCCTGTCAGGACCCTTGCCGCTGCCCGGCAAGGCGGGTCCGGTGGCCGTCACTGGCTGCTGACGTACCTGCCGTACGCGAGCGCGCTCGACGGGGAGGGCAGGTCCAGCTTGGCGGGGGAGAAGGCGGAGGAGCCGTTGACGCCCTCCCGGGGCAGTAGCCACACGCCGCCCGAGCCGGCGTTCTCGCCCGGGGAGCCGACCGCCCAGGCGAATTTGCGCTTGGCCGGTCGGGCAGTGCCGCGGCCTTGGTGGTGTTCCGCCCGTAAGCCTCCCACGGACACAGATCGTCCCGCCCTTGGATGGAGGCGCGGGGTGCGGGTGCCTTGTGGAGAGCTGGGCGATCTCCTAGCAGTAGCAGACCGTGTACTGCAGCTCAACGAACCCTGCCGACATGATCGCGGCGTCCCAGTACTATGTTGCGCCATCGTTCCCGGGTCTGTCGTTCCCCGTCGATCCATCGTGCTCGTACGGTGTTCGGGGGGAGTGGGAGGTCGCCCATGAAGTGCGCGATTTCGACGTAGTAGGCGTAGTAGCCGTTTTGTGTGAGCCCGCGCAAGCGGGCGATGTCAGCCGCGAGGTTGTCCCGAGCATCAAGGACCGCGTGGTGGAAGCACAGGGCCAGTTGCAGTTTGGCCGCGGCGTAGGAGATGCCGGAGACGCCGATTTCTGCGAGCTGGACGGCCGCCCGGTCAGGCAGGTCTGCAGCGAATCCTGCGTCGCGCACGAGTGTGGCGATGTGAGCGGTCATCTCGTTGGAGCGCAGACTCAAGGGCGACAGCAGACGGTCCGCGAGGTCGAGTTCGTCATCGGCCCGAAGCGGGTCGACGAAGGACACGGCGAAGGCGAGATGGGCCTGGGCCACGGCGGTCTCGCCGACCACACCGTGTTCCTCGGCCTCACTCCGGGCCGCCAGATACGCGGCTGCCGCCCGCTCCATGTCGCCCTGCACCCACCAGACGTCCCCCAGCACCCGATGGTGCCGCCCAGCCCAGCCTCCCGGCGGCCTCCACCACCGCTGGGAAATCTCCGGACACTCGGCTCAGGTGCGCCAGACCCCGTCGAGCGGCGGGAGCGAGCCGACCGCCGCCGGACGCGACACGCTGCATGCCGCGGCGGGAATCGTCGGTCAACCCGAGATCCCGCTGGGCCTTCGCTCGGTAATACGCGGCCAGTTCGACCAGGCCGTCAGGGAGCAACCCCGATTCAAGGACGGCGGAGAGCCGACTGACTGTGCGTTCCCGGTGTTCGTGCTGGCGCCGGACGATGGCACTGAGTGCTTCCACCAGGGCATCCGCAGCAGTCCGCACGCCCCCCGACGACGCGGCATCGGCGGCGGGGAGCACCAGCGGTTCCCTGAACAGCGTTCGAAGATCCCGCCCTGCCATGGCTCCCCCTGACGGCGGCGGCGCTTGCCCGCACCGGGCACGCGGATCGTCACCTTCACGTCCACCTTGCTGATGTCGATCCCCGCACAGCGTTCGTGGATCACATCCATCCCCGGCACCCCCATCTCGTGACAGCCGCGGGCGCGTGACCGGCCGGCGGGGGTCCGGCAGGCGGGAGAAACTGATTCACGTGCTCGAAGCAACACATCCGGGTGCCTGGCGATGGACCCCCAGCGTCCTACTGAGACACAGGCTCGGATCGCACCAAGTTTCCTCGACGTCCGCCGGACGGCCACGCACCGATTTTCACGCCCACGGGGTGGAGCCGCCAGGCCCCCGGAGTACTGAGACGGACGGGCGCGGGCTGACCAGGTCGTTCGGATCAGCCGTAGGCATATCCGGCCGCGGCCGGGGTCTCGTCGGCGGCCTGGCCGCTGCAGCTGGCCTGTGCGCTGCGGTACCTCGGCTTCAGGCGCCGTCGGCGTGCTGCGGCAACGGGGCTCGCCATACCTTCACGTCATGGACTTCAACATCACCGCGGGGGAGGAAGCCGTCGTGTTCCACGTGGCGAGCCGTGTACAGGATGGCTTCTCCCTCACGGATGACGACTTGGCGGAGGATCTGGGCGAAGAGGTCCGCCCACTGCTGCAATCGCTCCTGGGCAAGGGTTGGCTTGTCGTTGACGAGGATCGTGAGCTGGCCTTGTCCACGATCGCGAGGCACGTCGTGTCCAGCCGGAGCGATGCCGAGGGGCCGCAGGCATAGCAAGACCGACCCTTCTCTGCTCGGTCGTTCCCTCGGAGATCTACGGGGACCTGTGGGCCGCCGGTAGGACGCGTCCTCGCCACGGGCGAGGCCTACAGTCGTCCCACCCACCACCAGAAGGGCACGAAGCCTCGGCGCACCGGATAGACCACGAGGCCGACGACACAAGACAGAAGATCGTTGTCGGCTGTCACCTGCCTCCCGGGCGACGGTGAGATCCTTAGGCCCGTGGCTGGAGACAACACGCAGCATCAAGGCAGCTGGCAGGGACAGGTGACGCCTATTCGAGCCGAAGCCGAACGCGTGCTTGTTGAAGCAGAGCATCGAGAACGCCGTGCCGAACTACGACTGCGCTTCTGGCTCGTCATCGACGTCGCGCTCGGCTTTCCCGCTGCAGTGCTCGCCGGCATCTCCGGAGCTGCCGGCCTGACCTTCCTGCCACGTCCCGATCAGCCGAGACTGGCCTCTCCCCGTCCCCTGTCACTGCGGACGACCTCGACCTTGCCGTGCAACTCGCTGTGGCAGTCCTTCACTAGGCGCACCCAGCCGCGTGGGACGGTAGGCCGGTGTGCTCAAGGTCGAGTACGTCCACCGGCGCACCTTCACCACCCGCACCGAGGCACGGCTGAAGATCGCCACCTGGATCACCGGCTTCTACAACACCCGCAGGCTACACAGCGTGTGCGGATACCGGAGCCCGATCGACGACGAACAAGACCATCAGGCCGGCCGGGCCTGCCGCTGGCCAGCGGGGGAGCGGTGCGGGTCGTCTGAGCGGGAGTCAGCCGACCTGGGTGTGCGGGACGGTCAGGGCGTCCTCCCAGGCCGCGGCTCGGATCGGGCACACCGCGGACAGCCGTGACACGCGCCGCCCCTCGCCGAACACACTGCCGTCCGGACCGATCAGGAGCGGCGAACGGGACAGGACCCGCGAGACGAGCCGGGCGCCCCGCAGCGAGGCTCGGCCAGGGCGGCGGCCAGCGAGGCCATGGCCGCCCGGGTACGGCGAACCAGACACGGCTCAGCATGGACGGCCCACACGGGCAGCCGCGCGGCTGCAGTCACGAGCGCGTCGAACGACGGCAACCCGCAGTCCGTCACCACCAGCACGGCCCGCCACGACTCCCCCTCCCGGGCGCGCAGGAGGGCCGGCAACCGGTGCTGTGGGGCGAGCAGGGCGAGGACGTCACCGGTGCCCCCACCGGTTCGCACGGCGAGCCCCGTCGCCCGTGCCTGCGCGGCGAGCAGCCCGGCCAGCCCGGTGCTGCTGTGGTCGTCGTCGCACACCACCGTCAGCGCCGTCGGGGCGAGGGCGAGCGCGGCGTCGGCCAGGGCGCGGGCGAGGTGAGTTCGTCGGGTGCCCAGCTCAGCGCGGGCGCGCGGCCGGGGAGCAGCGGCAGCAGACAGGGCAGTCCGGCCTGCCGGTAGACGTCCAGCGCGCCGTCGGCGACCGACGGGTCGGCGTGGCCGACGACCGCCGTGAATCCGCCGGCCGCCACGGTGTGCGCGACACCGGGTGTCTCGTGGAAGACCTGCCAGTCGGCCGTTCCCGGGGCGCCGCCACGGATCCGGTCCACCTCGGCGAGGAGGACGGTGCCCGCGGCCGTTCGCGGCCCGGTGAGCGGGGCGACAACGGCGACGGCCGGTACGGGCACGGCTATCAACCCCAGATGAGGGAGTCGGAGCCGGCGGCGACGGCCGTGGTGCCCGCCGCCGGTGCACCTGCGACGGCTGCGCCGCCCGCGAGCAGGGCGGCGAGGGCCACGGCGCAGGCGACACGCCGGAGCCGGCGCCGGACGGACGCGGGGGACAGGACGGACGCCGCGGACGGAGCGGGCATGGCGAACCTCCGGGATCGGGGTGGGCTGGGTGTGCGGTGCGCGAGTACGCGGTGCGCCGTCAGCATGTGCCGGGACGGTCACCCACCGCCATGTCTCCGCTGGTTCCGGGACCGGCCATGGCCAGGCCCGGACGGCTCGCCCGGCTCCCGCCGCGTCCGTATGCCGGACCTTGTCTGGCCAGCTGAGCAGGGACGTTCCTAAGATCAACTGGGCGCCCGGCCGGGGGCGGTCGCGCCGGGGGACGACATGGAGGGGCCCGATGGATGTGAAGGAGCGTGCGCAGGAGCTCTACCGCATCGCGCTGGAGGATGCGAGCTGGCACCCCGAGAACGTGATCGGCGAGCGTGGCTGGAGCGACGCGGAGTTCGCGGACGCCATTCAACTCCTCAACAGACTACGGCTGCTCGTATCGGCCCCGGACAGCGGGAACGGGTGGACGGCGCTGTCGCCCGACACCGCGCTGCGCAACCTCCTCGTGGAGGAGGAGCAGCACACGGCCGGGCTGCTCAGCTCCGTTCAGCGCACGCGTTCCGCACTGACGCGGATCCTCACGGACTTCCAGCCGGTGCACGCACGGGAGTTGCTCCCGGTGCGGATGGAGGTGGTGACCGGTGCCGCGAACGTCTCGGCGGTGCTGGAGGACGTGTCCCGGCGTGTCGAGGAGGAGGTGCTGTCGCTGCACCCCGGACGCGCGCTGCCCGCTCAGATGGTCGAGTCGGGCTTAGAGCGGGACCTCGCGGTGATCGGGCGCGGGGTGCGCATGCGCACGATCCATCTGGGCTCCGCGGCGGCCGTGCCGCACATGGCGTCCTACCTGCGGCGGCTGAGCGCGGCCGGGGCGCAGGTGCGCACCGCGCACACGCTGCCGCTGCGGCTGATCGTCGTGGACAGCTCGACCGCGCTGGTGCCGGCGCCGCCGTCGGCCATCGGTGAGATCACGGCGGTGATCCTCCGGGGAGAGACGCTGGTCGGAGTGTTCCGGGAGATCTTCGAGCACTGCTGGGCGGCGGCGAACGTGCTGACCGACGCGACGGCCGGGCCGGACGGCGCATGGCGCCCCGAGGGACGCCACCTGGAACTGCTGCGGATGCTCGCGGGCGGACTCACCGACGAGGCCATGGCCCGCAAGCTCGGCGTCTCCGAACGCACGATCCGCCGCCCCGTCTCCGAGCTCACCGAACGCCTCGGTGCCGCCAGCCGCTTCCAGGCCGGAGCCTGTGCCGTCCGGCTCGGCTGGTTGGACGCCTGATCTCACACCGCGGCCTCAGGGCCTGTCCGGCGGATCCTGTCCCGGACGCGGGGGCCACGGCACGCCCTCTCTCACTGCCTCAAGGGCGTGGGGGTACCCCCATCGCCCCCGCTCACCTGCGCTGATGAGGCGCCGTCACTGTCCCGCGACCTGATCCACCGGACGGGCCCCGGTCCCTGTGGCCTCGGCTCCCGTCCCTGCGGCCGCCATCTCCGTAGCGTTCGCGGTTCCCCGTTCCCGGTCCGCCACCGACCGCCCCCACGCCGTGCCGGCGAGCACCAGGACCGCGCCGAGCAGGCCCAGCCAGCCGGGCCGGTCCCCGCCGACGGCGATGCCGACCGCCGCGGCCCACACCGGCTCCGTGCCGAGCAGCAGGCTCACCCGGGACGGGGAGGTACGGCGCACCGCCCACATCTGCACGAAGAACGCGAACAGGGTGCAGAACGCGGACAGATAGAGCAGTCCGAGCCAGTCCCCGGCGCCGAAGCCGGCTGCGGCCGCCCAGGGCGAGGCACCGGTGCCTGGAAGCGCCACCAGCGCGGCAAACACGACGACCGCCCCGCCTAGCTGGACGGTGGTCAGCGACAGCGCGTCCGCTCCGCGTACCGACTCCATGCGGGACATGGCGAGGACATGCACGGTACGGGCGACGGCGGCCCCCAGCATCAGCAGGTCGCCGCCGGTCGGGGTGCTGAAACCGGCGCCCTGGGTGAGCAGCGCCACGCCGAGCACCGACAGCCCGGCGGCCGCCATGAAGGCGCCCGGCAGCCGGGTGCCGCGCACCCGGCTCTCGGCCAGCGGGGTGAAGACCATGGTGAGGCTGATGATCAGCCCGGCGTTGGTCGCCGAGGTGTGCACCACGCCGTACGTCTCCAGCAGGAAGATCCCGGCGAGGATCAGTCCCAGCAGTCCGGCCCCGCGCAGTTGCACGGCGCTCAGGCCGCGCAGCCGCCGCCAGCCCGCGGCGACCAGCACCGGCAGCGCCACGGCGAACCGTAGCACCAGCACGGCCGGCACGGTCTGTTCCGTGGTGACACCCTTGGCGGCCAGATAGCTGGAGCCCCACACCACCGCGACCAGCAGAACGGGAAGATCGGTCAGCCGGCCGCTGCGGGCCGCGGTGACGGTCATGGGCACTCCTCTGCGGAACTGGGGACGACGGTGCTGCGAAGACGGTGCTGCGAAAGGGACGGGCGCCTGGCGCGCGCGGCGGTCGGCACTCAGCGTGCTGTGTACGCGATCACCAGGACGTCACGGTGTGCGGGCAGCGCGGGGTCCACCGGGGTCACCGGGGTCACCGAGTGCAGCGTGCGGCGGTCGTCGCCCAGCAGCAGGTCCCCGGGCTCGGACAGCGTAGTCGTCAGCAGGTGGGCGCCCGAGTCGGCGTACACCCCGCTCTCGCCGCCGCCGACGTTGGTGCGGCCGATCAGCAGCGAGGTGATAAAGGTGACCCCGTCGCGGTGCCGGCCCTCGGGAGCGGGCTGACCCACCTGTCCGTCGGCGGCGCTGATCCGGTACGGATGCAGCTTGACGTTCCAGCGCCGGGTGCCGTCCGTGTCCCAGCCGAGGGCGGAGCTGAAGATCCGGCCGAGCGTGACGAGCACCGAGCGCAGCAGTGGGTCGCCCACGAACGACACCGTCAGCGGGTCGAAGATCCGCTCGATGCCGCCGTTGAGCGGATTGACCTCGGTCTCCTGCCGGTACGGCTCGTGCGGCAGCAGCGTCAGCTCCCCGGCGGCCGGATCCAGGTCGAACTGGCCGTAGCGGCGGAAGCGGTAGGTGCCGCCGTCGGCCATGTAGGTGTCCAGGGTCAGCTCGTCCCAGTGCGCGGCGAACCGCGCCCAGTCGGTGGCGTCGACACCGAGCAGCGAGGACAGCTCGGCCGACGGCATCAGATGCCCGCCGGGCCCGGACAGGGTGGCGAGGGCGGCGGGGTGGGCAAGGGCGGTGGTCATGGGTGCAACTCCGTACGTCGTGAAAGTGGGGGTGGTCAGGCAACCGCAGGAAGCAGCGCGGGGACGGCGGGAGCGTCGAAAGGCGCCGACTCGGCGGCGATCGCCAGTTCCTCCCACTCCTCCCGGTCCCGCAGGTACAGCGGCCGGTCGGCGGTGATGGACCGGGTGTCGGCACCGCCCGTACGCAGCCGCCAGGTGACGCTGCCGCTGGTCCGGGACGCGCAGACGTCGACGAACGACTGGGCAGCCAGCCGCAGTTCGCCGAACCACCGGCCCTCCAGCGCCTCCCGAACCCACAGCTGCTCCAGGTGCCGCTTCTCCCGGACGAGTTCGGCATCAAGGCAGGCGCTCTCGATGTGCCGGTAGGTGCTCAGCAGCAGCCAGGCGGCCGGCATCTCGCGGATCTCCAGAACCTTCTCGCCGTGGTCCAGGTGCTCCAGGCCCGAGTAGCGGCCCAGCCCGTAGGCGCCCACGCGCCGGTTGAGCAGCTCAATCAGTTCGGTGAGCGGCAGCCGGGCCCCGTCCAGTGCGACCGGGCGGCCGTTCTCGACGGTGACGGTGAGCAGTTCGGTGGCGCCCGGCGCGGCGGTGGGCCGGCTCCACGCGTACATCTCCTCCGGCACCTTGTGCTGTTCGGGATCGTCGAGGATGCCCGACTCGAACTCTCGGCACCACAGGTTGGAGTCGCCGCTCACGATCCGTCCGGCCAGCAGGTCGACCCCGGCGGCGCGCAGGGCGGTCAGCTTGTCCTCACGGGTGACGGGGTCGAGGTCGTACGGGCTGCCGTACGCGCCCTCGTACCCGAGCAGCGCCAGCGCTCCGTTGAGCCGGCGCAGGGTGTTCTGCGAGCGGTTGGCGGTGTGCAGGACGGCCTGCGCGCCCAGCGAGTGGGCCAACTGCACCGCGGTCTCCGCGATGAGCGGACGGCTGAGCGTGGAGCTGACGGGGTGGATTCCGAGGTACACGGCCTGCGCGGCGATGGCCGGTGCGACGAAGCGGTCGGCGAACTCCGCGCGCCGGTCGAACAGGTGGAGCCGTGCGCCGAGCGCCTCGGCCACCTGGCGTTTGTAGGGGCCGGACTCGTCCTCGCCGATGTCCACGCTCACGGCGTGCACCTCGCGCAGGCCCATCCGGCGCAGGCGCAGCAGCAGATAGGAGCTGTCCAGCCCGCCGCTGAACAGGGTCACGACCGGTCGGTCGGGGTCCAGGTCCGCGAGCTGGCCGAAGGAACGGACGAGCGGGGACGGTGCGGTGTTCGCAGCCTCTGTTGTGGTCACGGGGAGCAGACTTCTGCCCGGCGGCGCCTGGCACAACGCTTTCCCGACGGCCGCGCCCGGCCATGACCGGACCCGGACGCCACACGCGGCGGCGGGCTCCGGTGGGTGGACACCGGCAAGCCCTCACGCGGCGGCGGTCAGCGTGCCCCCGCCCGCCATTGCTGATGGTCGTGTCCCCCGTCGTGGTGTAGCCGATCACGGTCCGTCGCCTCCGCTTCGGAAGCGTCTCGCACGTGCCGCCGCGGTCCGTCGTGCGATCACCGCTGGTCCCAGCTTGGCGATCCCCAACAGGGCCTCCGGCGAGGCGATTTGGGCCGCGACCTGCGGATTCCGCCAGCTTGATCGGCTACACCACTCGGCGGGACGCCACCTTGCTGATCCCGCCCGTCGCCCAGCGGGGACGGAGTCATCCCGTGCCGTCGGGGTCGACGGTGAAGCGGTCGCGAGGGGATTGACACATCGGGAACATGCTGGCGGTGGGGTGGATCTTCAGGCGGGCTCTTTCTCGGACGGAGTGCCGGTGGCACCTTGCTGGTGCCCTGCGGTCTTGTGGGGCCGGGCAGGGCTGCAGTTGTTGAGCTGAGTGGGCCTATCGGCGCTGTCCTTGCTGTTGTTCGGCAGGTGTCGTGAGTGCCGTTGCGGGCTGTGGGCTTCGGGTCTGGTGTGTGTGGGGCGAGGACGTCATGGGTCGGACGACGTCGGGCGGCTTCGGCTCGGGGGTTGGGTGCGGGGTTGCGGCTGGTGTGCTGGATGCGGGTGATCAGGACGCGGGCGGGTTGGCGGGCGGTGGTCAGTTGGCGTTGGGCGGCGGCTTCCTTGAGTAGGTGGTGCGGTTGGTGGCCTCGGGCTTCGGCGTCGACGAGGACGGTAGAAAGGGCTGGCCATGCGGGGTCGGTGAGGATGCGGTCGGCGTAGTACACGCGGGCGCGGAACCGCAGCTATCGGTGAGGTTCCCCCGCTGTGCGGGGCGGCTGACTAGCTGGTCAGGGCGGTTTGACGTGGTTTCAGGTTCACTTGTTCGGTCGTTGCCTGGTTGGCGTAGTGCTTCTCCTCGTACTCGATCGGGCTGAGGTAGCCGAGTCGTTTCTGGATGCGGCGGGGGTTGTAGAAGCCGTCGATGTACTCGAAGAGTGCGAGGTTCGCTTCGGCTCTGGTGGCGAAGATGCGGCCGCGGATGCACTCGGTCTTGATGACCATCCACAGGTTCTCCGCCAGGGCGTTGTCGAACGAGTCGCCGACCGATCCCATGGACGCCTGGATACCCGCCCTGAGCAGGCGAGTTGTGAGCTTCACGGACGTGAATTGACAGCCGTGATCGGCGTGGTGAATGAGCTCGCCGGGGGCGACTTCGCGGCTGGCCAGGGCATACTCCAGCGTGGTCAGGACCAGGTCGGCGTCCGCGCGGGCGGAGGTTTCCCAGGCCACCACCCGGCGGGAGAACGCGTCGCGGATCGCGGACAGCCACAGCGGGCCCTCCTCGGTCGCGATCATGGTCAGGTCGGTGACCCACAGCCGGTTCGGCACGTTCGCGGTGAAGTCGCGTTGCACCAGGTCGGGGGCCAGATCCGCGTTCGGGTCACGTCGGGTGAAACCCTTGCCCCGCCGGGGACTGATCCCGGCAAGGCCGGCCTGGCGCATGAGCCGTTCAACGCGTTTGCGGCCGACATGGACGCCTTCACGCTGGAGGACGGCGTGCACGCGGGGTGAGCCGTAGGTCCCGCCGGAGTCGGCGTGGACCTGCCGGATCCTCCCTGTGAGCTCGGCGTCTTGTTGTAGGCGTAGGGCGACAGGGTGCGTTTGGCGCAGCGGGGGCTGGTTCGGGGACGGCGCTTGGCGGGGTGGAGGTTGCGGCTGTCGACCAGGACCGCGATGAGGTCGGCCGGGTTCCGCTGCCCGACATCTGCCTGGCGGCGCTCCGGCTCCGTAAGAAGGAGCAGGAGGCGACAAGGGAGCGGGCCGCGGATCTCTGGACGGAAACGGACCTCGTCTTCACCACCCGCAACGGCACCCCGGTGGAGCCGCGGAACTTCACCCGCGAGTTCGACCGCCGCTGCGAGCGTGCCGGCGTCCGGCGGATCCGCGTGCACGACACCCGCCACACGTGTCCTCGCTCCTGGCTGCCCTCGACGTCCACCCCCGGGTCGCCATGCAGATCCTCCGCCACTCCGAGATCGCGGTGACCATGGAGGTCTACACGCACGTCCCCTCGGCGGACACCAGGCGGGCCCTCCGGAAACTCGGGAAGGCTCTGGGCGGCAGCAAGCAGAGGGACGGCAAGAAGAAGGGCAAACGCAAGCAGGAGGAGCGGCCGGCCGGGGACGGCCGTCAAGAGCCATAGCGGTTGCTGTACTCCGCTGCTGTACAAACACTCAGAGGCCCATTCACGATCACGTGAATGGGCCTCTGACCTGTGTCGGGGTGGCGGGATTTGAACCCACGACCTCTTCGTCCCGAACGAAGCGCGCTGCCAAGCTGCGCTACACCCCGATGTCGCTGCTTGCCGCGGCGACGACGTTTACTTTAGCCCACCGGTGGCTGGAGACGAAATCCGGTTTAGACGTGGCGGCGGGACGGGGTCGGGCGGGTGTGGTCCAGGGCGATCAGGAGGACCGCCAGGGCGTAGATGGCGAGGCCTGTGAGGAGGGCGTTGGCGAGGGTGCCGCGGTAGCCGTGGGCGTCGGCGTCGAGGAAGGGGTAGAGGTAGTGGGCCGGGGTGGCGGGGGCGAGGAGCGCGGCTCGGGTGAGGTAGAAGGCCAGGTAGGCCAGGGGGTAGAGGAGCCAGGCCGCTGCCTGGCGGAGGTGCAGGCGGGCCGCGGGGGTGAGCAGGAGCCAGTCCAGGAGGACTGCCGTGGGGACCACCGTGTGCAGGAGCTGGAGGGCCGCCCACTGGGCGTGCCAGCGTGCGGGGGGTGCGGTCGCGTCCGTCATGGAGAACGGGGGTGTCGTGTGGGCCAGGAGCAGGTGGTAGACCAGCGCCGTGATCACGGCGTAGAGGAGTGTGGCGCCTGTCACCGAGGACGGCAGCGGGCGGCGGGCCCGCCAGGCCCTGGATGCCGACAGGAGCATGACTACGGCCACCAGGATGTTCGTCTGGACGCTGAAGTGGCTCAGGGTCCGGGCGGGGGTGCCGAGGAGGAGTTGCAGGGCGACGGCGGCCGCCGCGGCCAGGGCGGTCAGGAGGCGGAACACCGCCGCCAGGGGGCGGCGGATCGGGGCGACCACCGCCGTGGCCGGGACCGGGGCGGGCAGCAGGAGGGGCGGCCCCGGGACCGCGGGCAGGTCCGGGATATCCCTGGGTATCGGAGCGGTCATGCCCCTCACGCTAGGTAAAAAGGAGGAATGCGGCCATGTGGGGCACTCCGGGTGGGTTAATCCCCCTGGCTGCGCAGCGGCGCATCCGACGGCGTCGGCAGGGTGCCGCCGGTGGTGTCACCCGTGGTGCCCCTGTCCCCCTGGCTGCTCCGTCCGCCTGGCCCGCTCACTCAGGTGCCCTCACGGAGTCCTCCTGGTCCCGCGGGCCCGGCCCGCTCACCCAGGTGTCCTGACGGAGTCTCCTAGTCCCGCGCCACCAACGTCAGCAGCGTCGCCTCCGGCGGGCACGCGAACCGTACGGGGGTGTAGCGGTTCGTACCGCAGCCCGCCGAGACGTGGAGGTAGGACGTACGGCCCTGAGCCGTGTGCCTGGACAGGCCCTTCACCCGGTCCGTGTCCAGGTCGCAGTTGGTGACCAGGGCGCCGTAGAAGGGGATGCACAGCTGGCCGCCGTGGGTGTGGCCGGCCAGGATCAAGGGGTAGCCGTCCGCGGTGAAGGAGTCCAGGACGCGCAGGTAGGGGGCGTGGACGACGCCCATCGAGAAGTCGTACGTGCCCGACGGGCCCCCGGCGACGCGTGCGTAGCGGTCGCGTTTGATGTGGGGGTCGTCCAGGCCGGTCAGTTCGACCGACACGCCCTCGACCTTCAGAACACCCCGGGTGTTCGTCAGGTTCAGCCAGCCCGCCGCGTCGAAGCCGTCCCTGAGGTCCTCCCAGGGGTTGTGGATCACGCCCACCGCCGGCGGATTGCCGTTGAGGCCGTGGCGGCCGCTGGTCTTCTCCAGCAAGTAGCGGGCCGGGTTGCGGAGTCTGGGGCCGTAGTAGTCGTTGGAGCCGAAGACATACGCGCCCGGGAACTCCATCAGCGGCCCCAGCGCGTCGAGGACCTCGGGGACGCCCGCGGGGTCCGAGAGGTTGTCGCCGGTGTTGATCACGAAGTCGGGGCGCAGCCCCGCCAGCGACTGCAGCCAGCGCTGCTTCTTGCGCTGGCCGCCGACCATGTGGATGTCGGAGACCTGGAGCACGCGCAGCGGGCGCATGCCCGGCGGGAGGACCGGGACCGTCACTCGTCGGAGGCGGAAGGAGCGGGCCTCGAAGCCCGCCGCGTACGCCAGTCCGGCGGCTCCTGCCGCCATGATTCCCAGGGGTACTCCGTATCGCGCGCGCATACGACCATCGTGTCAGACCCGGCCGGTGCCAGGGGCCGGCCGGCGGGTAAACCGGGGGCGCCCCCGCTCTCGTACCTGCGACAATCGACCCCATGACCACCACGCTCAAGTCGAAGCTGCAGGACGACCTCAACGCCGCGATCAAGGAGCGCGACGAGCTCCGCTCCTCGACGCTCCGGCTGACGCTCACCGCGATCACCAAGGAGGAGGTCGCGGGCAAGGAGAAGCGGGAGCTCTCCGACGACGAGGTCCTCAAGGTGATCACCAAGGAGGCCAAGAAGCGCCGTGAGGCGGCCGACGCCTTCGCGCAGGGTGGCCGTCCCGAGTCGGCCGAGCGGGAGAAGGCGGAGGGCGAGGTCCTCGCCGCGTACCTGCCCAAGCAGCTGTCCGACGAGGAGCTGAACGCGATCGTCGCCCAGGCCGTCGAGGAGGCGAAGGCGGCCGGTGCCGAGGGGCCGCGGGCCATGGGCGCCGTCATGAAGATCGTGAACCCGAAGGTGGCCGGCCAGGCCGAGGGCGGCCGCGTCGCCGCCGCGGTGAAGAAGCTCCTTCAGGGCTGAGCCCGGAAGGACCCGGCTGCGCGCACGATCGCAGCCATCGGCCACGACGCGGGGCCGCACCCATCCCGGGGGTGCGGCCCCGCCGTCGTGCCGGGAAGGACTCAGCGGGATCCGGAAGCGACGACCACGCGACAGATGCGCGGGCCGGACCCCGCGTCAGCGGGATCCACCGGACAGCTACCGCCGCCCCCCGTTCCCGTTCCCGTTGTTCCCGCCGTTGGTCTGACCCTGGATGAAGTTGCCGGGGAGGGAGAAGGTCGGCGTCGGGAGGGTGCCGCCGGTGGTGTCACCCGTGGTGCCCCCCGTTGTTCCCCCGTCCGTCAGTCCGCCGATCAGTCCCCCGATCACTCCGCCCGTGTTGTCCCCCTTTCTCCCCCCGTCGGTCCCCCCCTGGCCTTTTCCCTGGCCGTCCCCGGTGTTCTCGTCGTCGGGGATGTCGACCAGGTTGAAGTCCGGTGCGTCCTTGCCCTCGAGGGCGCCGGTCATGGCGTCCTTCCAGATCGGGCCGGGGACCTGACCGCCGTAGACGAGGTCGTGGTAGACCCCGCCGATGGTGATGCGGGTCATCTCCACGTTCTGCTTGGCGCTGCCGACCCAGACCGCGCCGGCCATGTTGGGCGTGTAGCCGACGAACCAGGCGTTCTTGCGGGAGTCGGTCGTACCCGTCTTGCCCGCGCTCTCCCGGTCGGACAGACCCGCCTCCTGGCCGGTACCGGAGTCGATCACGCCGCGCAGCAGGGTGTTGACGGTGTCGGCGGTCTTCTCGCTCATCGCGCGCGAGCAGGTCGACCTGGGCACCTCGAGCGACTTGCGCTCATTGCCGACCCTCTGGGTGATGGACTCGATGGCGATCGGCGTGCAGTACATGCCGCGGGCGGCGAAGGTGGCGTACGCGTTCGCCATGGTCAGCGGGGAGAGGCCGATCGAACCGAGAGCGATGGAGGGGGTCTCCGGGAGCTTCGAGCCGTCGCCCTGAACGACGTGCAGCGCGTCGGTCATCTTCACCACCGGGCACAGGCCGATGTCGGAGATCAGCTGCACGAAGTAGGTGTTGATGGACTTCGCCATCGCCTCCTTCATGCGGTAGGGGCCCTTCTCCGACTCGTTCTCGTTCTCGACGGTCTCGTTCTTGGTGTTGACGTACGGGTTGCTGCTGCACCGCTGGACGGGGCTCGGATAGTTCATCTTGTACGGCGCCGAGTACTCCTGGGTCGCCGGCTTGCCGCCCTCGATCGCGGCCGCCGCCACGAACGGCTTGAACGTCGAACCGGTCGGGAAGCCGTAGTTGGAGCCGCCCATGTCCCGGTTGACGGAGAAGTTGTACTCGGTCTCGTTGTTGCCGTAGCCGAAGGGCTTCGACTGGCCCATCGCCAGGACCTTGCCGGTGCCGGGCTCGACCAGCGTGGCCGCCGCGGCGACCTTGTCCGACTTGTAGACGTGCTCCTTCAGGGAGGCCTGCACGGACGCCTGCGCCTGCGGGTCCAGCGTCGTACGGATGGTCAGGCCGCCCCGGTTCCAGAGCTTGGCGCGCTCCTCGCGGGTCTTGCCGAAGGTCGGATCGGTCAGGAAGACGTGCTCGACGTACTTGCAGAAGAAAGCGGAGCTCTTGGAGGCGGTGATGCAGCCGTTCTTCGGCTGGCTGACGTGCAGGCCGAGCGGCTTCTCCTTGGCCTGGTCGGCCTCCGCCCGGGAGATGTCGCCGACCTCGGCCATGCGCTGCAGGACGATGTTGCGCCGCTTGGTGGCCTCGGCCTCGTCGTTCACCGGGTCGTAGCGGCTCGGGGACTGGACGATGCCCGCCAGCAGCGCGGATTCCTGCAGGTTCAGGTCCCTGGCGTGCTTGTGGAAGTAGCGCTGGGCCGCGGCCTCGACGCCGTAGGCCTGCTCGCCGAAGAAGGTGATGTTCAGGTAGTTCTCGAGGATCCTCTTCTTGCCGAGCTTCTCCTCGATCTGGATCGCGTACTTGAGCTCGCGGACCTTGCGGCCGAGGGTCTGCTGGGTGGCCTCGGCGACCTTCGTCGGGTCGTCGCCGGCCTCCTCGATGAAGTAGTTCTTCACCAGCTGCTGGGTGAGCGTGGAGGCGCCCTGGGCGACCCCGCCCTCCTGCGCGTTCTTGTTCAGGGCACGCAGCACGCCCTTGAGGTCGATCGCGCCGTGCTTGTAGAAGCGGGAGTCCTCGATCGCGACGATCGCCTTCTGCATGTACGGCGAGATGTCCTTGAGGGCCACCACCGTACGGTCGCGGGAGTAGACGGTCGCGAGCTGGTGGCCGTTGCTGTCCAGTATGGTCGTGCGCTGGCTGAGCTGGGGGCTCTTGAGGTTGGCCGGGATCTCGTCGAAGCCCTTGACCGAGCCCTTGGCCGCGAGGCCCAGCGCGCCGGCCGCGGGCAGCGCGATGCCGGCCATCACGGCTCCCGCGAGCACACTGACACCGAGGAACTTGGCGGCCTGCTGCGTTGCCGACAGGCCACCGCCCGAGCGCTTCTTTGGCATGGGGGCAGCCTAATCCGTACTGATGAGCGTTCCGATGGAGCGACCGCTTCTCGGGATGTTCGGGTGCCGGATCGTGATGTCCGGAATGTCCGATAGGTGACGCATTGCGGCAGGCCGGGGGGTAGGGGTCCCCTCACGGCACGGCGCAGCCGGCGCCTACGTTCTCATTCGCCGGACACGCCCGCAGGCCTTGGCCTAAGCTGCTCTCAACTGTCACAGCCACGCGGACACGTATCAATACGTCCGGCAACCCCGAATCGTTCCGGAAGTACCCCGATTTTCTGGTGGCGGCGTGTCCGAATCCGCCTCGTGTGTCATCCGGTGTCCGGTGTGGCGCACCACGGCTGTCCCGGTTTGCCGGGATGGTCACGCATGTCGCCAGCTCACTCCCGCGGGTGATCTGCCGCTTACCCATAGTCCGTTCGGGCCATTCAAGATTGGGCCCGAAGGGGGTGTTGCGGTGCCCACACCTTCCGTAACGTCCTCAACTGGCGGCGGTGAATATGCCGCTGCCGCCGTGGGGGAGCCTCGATTCGGGAGAGGACGGCGCCGGTATGGGCTGGGTAATCGACTGGAGTGCGCAGGCTGCCTGCCGCACTACGGATCCGGATGAACTGTTCGTTCAGGGAGCAGCGCAGAACAGGGCCAAGGCGGTGTGCACCGGGTGCCCGGTGCGCACGGAATGCCTGGCCGACGCGCTGGACAACCGCGTGGAGTTCGGTGTGTGGGGAGGCATGACGGAGCGGGAGCGCCGCGCACTGCTGCGCCGGCGGCCCACCGTGACCTCCTGGCGCAGGCTGCTGGAAACCGCCCGCTCGGAGTACGAGCGGGGCGTCGGCATCGTGCCCCTCGACAGTGACGAGGTGTACGAGAACTACGCGGCGGTGAGCTGAGGGCATCGCCCCCGGCGCAGACCCGGGGCCACTCCGGCCGGCCATGAGCCATGGGAAGCAGCGGCCGGACGTGTGTTCTGGGGCACCACCCGGTGAACGCGCGCGGGGACACCCCCTGTGCAGGGGCGTGCCTTGAGGCGCGCCCGGGGAGCACGCGCGTATGAGGGCGGCGAATCGTCCACGCATCCACGGGCCATGGCTCAGCCAGGCGTGCGCTCGTATGCGGCCGGTGCTACGACAGCTCTGTTCGCCCGGCCGCCAGCCGGTCGCCGATGTAGCGCAGACCCGTGAGGTCGTGTACGTCACCGGGCAGTGCGGGCACCTCGACGACCGCCACCTCGGGGTGGCGGGCGGTGAAGCGGTCACGCGTGCGCTGCTCGCGCGCGAGCAGCTGCATGCGCTCGGCGTGCAGCCTTAGCAGGGCCGAGGCGAGCTGGTCGACGGAGCGCTCCGTGGTGGCGGGGGAGCCTTCTTCGGAAGCGGTGTCCTCAGCTGCGGCCTCGGAAGCGGGAGATCCTGAACTGCCGTACGTGTCGGGAGAGTTACGAAGTCCAGCTTTCCCGCCCCCCTGATCGACAATGCGGGGCTCCTCAAGATTTTCCGCAGCGGCGAGCGCCCGCTCGGCCGACAGCCGGCCGGCGCCGCTGCCGTGGACGCGGTTGAGCACCAGTCCCACCAGCGGCATGTCCTCCGCGGCCAGGCGCTCCACGAAGTACGCGGCCTCGCGCAGCGCGTCCCGCTCCGGGGCCGCCACCACCAGGAACGCCGTACCGGGCGCCTGGAGCAGCTTGTAGGTGGCGTCCGCGCGCGTACGGAAACCACCGAACGTGGTGTCCATCGCGGCCACGAAGGTCTGTACGTCCTTCAGCAGCTGGCCGCCGAGCAGTTTGCCCAGCGTGCCGGTCATCATCGACATGCCGACGTTGAGGAAGGCCATTCCCGCGCGGCCGCCGAGCTTCGCCGGAGCCGTCAGCAGCCGGATCAGCCGGCCGTCCAGGAAGGAGCCGAGTCGCTTGGGCGCGTCCAGGAAGTCCAGCGCCGAGCGGGACGGCGGGGTGTCCACGACGATCAGGTCCCACTCGTCCCTGGCCCGCAGCTGGCCCAGCTTCTCCATCGCCATGTACTCCTGCGTGCCCGCGAAGCCCGCCGAGAGCGACTGGTAGAAGGGGTTCGCCAGGATCGTGGCCGCCCGCGCGGGGTCCGCGTGCGCCTCGACGACCTCGTCGAAGGTGCGCTTCATGTCGAGCATCATGGCGTGCAGCTCGCCGTCGCCCTCGGTGCCCTTCACCCTGCGGGGCACGTTGTCGAGGGAGTCGATGCCCATCGACTGGGCGAGCCGCCGGGCCGGGTCGATGGTGAGGACGACCACCTTGCGGCCCCGCTCGGCCGCCCTCAGGCCCAGCGCCGCCGCCGTCGTCGTCTTGCCCACTCCGCCCGAGCCGCAGCACACCACGATGCGGGTCCGCGGATCGTCCAGCAGCGGGTCGACGTCGAGTACGCGGGAGGGGGAGAGGGGGGAGCGGGCGCCGTCCCTGGGGGAGGGCTGGGTGGGCGCCGAGGTCGTGGACTGCGCCGGGTCCGGACTCATGACAACCCCTGCTTCCGCAGCTCGGTGGCGAGTTCGTACAGGCCCGCGAGGTCCATGCCCTCGGCGAGCAGTGGCAGTTCGTGCAGCGGCAGGCCCAGCTCGCCGAGGACCGCGCGCTGCTCCTGCTCCAGCGTGTACCGCTCGGCGTACTCCGCGGCCTGCTCCAGCAGCGGGTCCACCAGCCGCTCGGCGTGCCCGCCCCGTCGCGCCCCGCCGAGGCCCGCGGCCGACAACGCCTGTGCGACGGAAGAACGCTCCACGGTGCGTACGAGTTCCAGCTCGGCCGCGTCCAACACCTCGGGCCGGACCATGTTCACGATGACCCGGCCCACCGGCAGCCGTGCCGCGCGGAGTTCGGCGATGCCGTCGGCGGTCTCCTGGACGGGCATCTCCTCCAGCAGCGTCACCAGGTGCACCGCCGTCTCCGGCGACTTCAGCACCCGCATGACGGCCTGCGCCTGATTGTGTATCGGGCCGATCTTCGCCAGGCCCGCCACCTCGTCGTTGACGTTCAGGAAGCGGGTGATCCGGCCGGTCGGCGGGGCGTCCATGACGACGTAGTCGTACGCGAACCTGCCGCTCTTGTCCTTGCGGCGCACCGCTTCGCACGCCTTGCCGGTCAGCAGGACGTCCCGCACGCCCGGCGCGATGGTGGTGGCGAAGTCGATCGCGCCGAGTTTCTTCAGGGCTCTGCCAGCCCCGCCCAGTTTGTAGAACATCTGGAGGTAGTCCAGAAGGGCCAGTTCGGCGTCGATGGCGAGGGCGTACACCTCCCCGCCGCCTGGAGCGACCGCGATCTTCCGCTCCTCGTAGGGCAGCGCCTCCGTCTCGAAGAGCTGTGCGATGCCCTGCCGGCCCTCGACCTCCACGAGAAGCGTCCGCTTCCCCTGGGTGGCGAGGGCAAGCGCGAGTGCGGCGGCGACCGTCGTCTTTCCGGTCCCGCCCTTGCCGCTGACGACCTGGAGCCTGCTCACGTCTTCGAGCCTAACCAGTCCGGCCGACGACCACGCGCGGGGCTGTGGACAACAGCGCTCATAGTCGGCCACGGTCCGGCGGACCACAGCGGCTACAGTCGGCCCATGACCAAGTGGGAATACGCAACCGTGCCGCTGCTCGTCCATGCCACGAAGCAGATTCTGGACACCTGGGGCGAGGACGGCTGGGAGCTCGTCCAGGTCGTGCCCGGGCCCAACAACCCCGAGCAGCTCGTGGCCTACCTGAAGCGGGAGAAGCAGGCGTGAGCGCGGTCGAGGCCAAGCTGGCCGAACTGGGCCTGACCCTGCCGGAGGTCGTACCGCCGCTGGCCGCGTACCAGCCGGCCGTGCGGTCCGGCGGGTACGTGTACACCGCCGGCCAGCTGCCGATGGTGGAGGGAAAGCTGCCGGTCACCGGCAAGGTGGGCGCCGAGGTCACACCGGAGGAGGCCAAGGACCTGGCCCGCATCTGCGCGCTGAACGCGCTGGCCGCCGTGAAGTCCGTGACCGGCGACCTGGACCGCATCGCGCGCGTGGTGAAGGTCGTCGGCTTCGTCGCCTCCGCCTCCGACTTCACCGGGCAGCCCGGTGTGGTCAACGGCGCCAGCGAGCTGCTCGGTGAGGTCCTCGGCGACAAGGGCGTGCACGCCCGCAGCGCGGTGGGCGTCGCGGTGCTGCCGCTGGACGCGCCGGTGGAGGTCGAGATCCAGGTCGAGCTGGCTCCCTGAGTTCCCCGAGCCCCTCTGACCTCGGGCACCTCTCGAACATTCGCCCTATACGGGATAGCCTCCGGCCATGGCGAATGGGCAGTGGTACCCCCCGGAGTGGCCGGACCGCATCCGTGCGCTCGCGGACGGCACCCTCACCCCGGTGTCACCCAGGCGCGCGGCCACGGTGCTGCTCCTGAAGGACACACCGGACGGCCCCGCCGTCCACATGCTGCGCAGACGCGCCTCCATGGCCTTCGCCGGGGGCGCGTACGCGTATCCCGGCGGCGGTGTCGACCCGCGCGACGACGAACGTCACGTCCGCTGGGCGGGCCCCACGCGCGCGTGGTGGGCGAACCGGCTCGGCGTGGACGAGCCCGGCGCCCAGGCGATCGTCTGCGCGGCCGTGCGGGAGACGTACGAGGAGGCGGGCGTCCTGCTCGCCGGCCCGGGCCCGGACTCCGTCGTCGGTGACACCACCGGCGACGACTGGGAGGCGGACCGAGCCGCCCTGGTCGCGCGCGAGCTGTCCTTCGCCGAGTTCCTGGACCGCCGCGGACTGGTGCTGCGCTCCGACCTGCTGGGCGCCTGGACCCGCTGGATCACCCCGGAGTTCGAGGCCCGGCGCTACGACACCTGGTTCTTCGTCGCCGCGCTCCCGGAGGGCCAGCGCACCCGCAACGCCTCGACGGAGGCCGACCGCACGGTGTGGATCCGCCCGGAGGAGGCCGCCGCCGGGTACGACAAGGGCGAGCTGCTGATGATGCCGCCCACCATCGCCACCCTGCGCCAGCTGCTTCCGTACAGCGCCGCCGCCGAGGCGCTCGCCGCCGCGTCCGCGAGGGACATGACCCCGGTGCTGGCGCGCGCCCGCCTGCAGGACGGCGAGATCGTGCTGTCCTGGCCGGGGCACGACGAGTTCACCAAGCACGTCCCGACGGTTCCGAGCACCGGTGGAGGTCCCTCATGACCGACGCCGCAGCCCTGCCCGGCCAGCCCCGGGGCGGAGTCCTCTCCGGGCCCGCGACCGAACGGGCCGTCAACGTCCTGGCTCCCAACGCCTCCGCGATGACCCTGGACGGCACCAACAGCTGGCTCGTCGCCGAGCCCGACTCCGACCTCGCCGTGGTGATCGACCCGGGTCCTTTGGACGACGCCCACCTGCGCAACGTCGTCGACACGGCCGAGAAGGCCGGCAAGCGGATCGCCCTCACCCTGCTCACCCACGGCCACCCCGACCACGCCGAGGGCGCCGCCCGCTTCGCGGAGCTGACCGGCACGCGTGTGCGTGCCCTCGACCCGGCGCTGCGGCTCGGCGACGAGGGCCTGGCCGCCGGGGACGTGGTCACCGTCGGCGGCCTGGAGCTGAGGGTGGTACCGACCCCCGGGCACACCGCGGACTCCCTGTGCTTTCATCTCCCGGCCGACCAAGCCGTGCTGACCGGCGACACCATCCTCGGACGCGGTACGACCGTGGTGGCGCACCCCGACGGCCGCCTGGGGGACTATCTGGACTCCCTGCGCCGTCTGCGGTCGCTGACCGTGGACGACGGCGTGCACACGGTCCTGCCGGGGCACGGGCCGGTCCTGGAGGACGCCCAGGGAGCGGTCGAGTTCTACCTCGCCCACCGGGCCCACCGCCTCGCCCAGGTCGAGACGGCCGTCGAGGACGGCTACCACAGCCCCGCGCAGGTCGTCGCCCACGTGTACGCCGACGTGGACCGCTCCCTGTGGCCGGCGGCCGAGCTGTCGGTGCGGGCCCAGATGGACTACCTGAGCGAGCACGGTCTCATCTAGGCGCGCCTTCCGGGCCGCGTCGTCCGGCCGGGGCGTGTCAGTCCGGCCGGGGCGCCTTGATGCCGTGCACGCGCGCGTACTCCTCGGCGAGCCAGGGGCCGAGGTCGTCCACGTACGACCGCAGGACGTCCGGGTCGCCGACGGGCTCGCAGCCGTACTCCGCCGCGCTGAGCAGCTGCGCGGCACGCCGCGGGTAGTACGCGCCGAACGCCTCGGCCATCTCCCGCAGGTCGCTGGTCCAGCCGTGCCAGCGGGGCATGACGAGGGTGAAGCCGGTGCGGACGAGGTGCCGGGACATGAAGCGCACCAGGGGCCGCCGCGCCTCCTCGCAGTCGTCGGCGGTGGCGATCCGCTCCCGCCAGCGGGGAAGGAGGAGCGCGAGGTCGCCGTTGGTCTCCCGGGCGAGCAGGGGCTCGGGGCGGTAGCGGGGCAGGTACTGGGCGAGGTCGTCACCGAGCAACGGTGTGCACAGGCAGGCCACGAACCAGCCGAGGTCGTAGGTCTCCAGGTCGCTCAGCAGTCGTGCCCGGCCGTACAGCAGCGTGCCGACGCCGTCGATCTGCGGGAACTCCTTGTCGAGCGCCTCACCGAGGGCGCGGGCGGCCTCCCGGTCGGCTGCGGCCGGCTCCTCGCGCAGGGCGACGAGCAGGTCCAGGTCGCTGCGCCCCACGCGCGCGGTGCCGCGCGGAATCGACCCGTTGAGGTAGGCGCTGTGCAGACGCGAGCCGAAGACGTCCGGCAACCGTTCGCGTACCGCGGCCACGACCGGCCGGAAGGCGTGCGACACGCGCGCGAGGGAGCCCTCGCGCGCGATGAAGCCGTGGGCGTCGAGTCCGGGACGGTGAACGGTGTCGGCCATGCGTGCACTCTGCCCGGTCGTGAGCCGCGGGGCAGGTGACTTGCGGAGGGGCCCGCGGCGGCTTCGCGGCGCCGATCGGCGCGGGCCCCGTAGGGCGTCCGCGCCGAGGGTCGTTGGCCGGGCCTGGAAGCCGCAGCCCCCAGGGACGTCAGCGCGAGCGCTTCGCCAGGCGCTCCACGTCCAGCAGGATCACGGCCCGTGCCTCGAGGCGCAGCCACCCGCGCTGCGCGAAGTCCGCCAGCGCCTTGTTCACGGTCTCGCGCGAGGCGCCGACCAGCTGGGCCAGCTCCTCCTGCGTGAGGTCGTGGACGACGTGGATGCCCTCCTCGGACTGCACGCCGAAGCGGCGGGAGAGGTCCAGCAGGGCGCGCGCCACACGGCCGGGGACGTCGGAGAAGACGAGGTCGGACATGGCGTCGTTGGTCTTGCGCAGTCGGCGGGCGACGGCGCGCAGCAGGGCCGTGGCCACCTCGGGGCGGGCGTTCAGCCAGGGCTGGAGGTCGCCGTGACCGAGGCCGAGCAGCTTGACCTCGGTCAGCGCGGTCGCGGTCGCCGTGCGCGGGCCCGGGTCGAACAGCGACAGCTCGCCGATCAGCTCGCCGGGTCCGACGACGGCCAGCATGTTCTCGCGGCCGTCGGGGGAGGTGCGGTGGAGTTTGACCTTGCCCTCGGTGACGACGTACAGCCGGTCGCCCGGGTCGCCCTCATGGAACAGGGAGTCGCCACGTGCGAGGGTCACCTCACTCATGGAGGCGCGCAGTTCCGCGGACTGCTCGTCATCGAGCGCCGCGAAGAGCGGGTTGCGCCGCAGAACGTCGTCCACGAGTTCTCTCCTTGTCGACCTGCTCAGGGGATCTTGCTCCCCCGTGTGCCAGGGGACCGTGTTCCCCATTTTGCCGGACGGTCCAAACAGTGTGATCTGTCACAAGGATGCCGCACCGGTGTCACGGGGTAAGCGGCAGGGGTCCAATCGGGCGCCGATCTTTCGGGTCCGGGGCGGATATCGGTGCCGGGCTTTAGGCTGGCCGGGTGTCCAAATCGCCGGTGAGAGCACAGGCCAAGGGGGCTGGGCGGGTGGTTGTCCGTCGAGATTCCGCTGTGGGTGAACAAGACCCCAACGGTAGTAAGAAAAAAGGCAAAACGGCCAAAAAGGTCGCTCCTGCCAAGAAGATTACGCCTGCCAAGAAGGCCGTGTCCGCCAAAGAGGCCGTTACGGCCAAGAAGGCCGCGCCCGTCAAGAAGGTGGCCGTGAGGCCCCCGGGAGACGAGTCCCGCACCGCCCTGGTCCGCCGCGCCCGCCGCATCAACCGCGAGCTCGCCGAGGTCTACCCGTACGCCCACCCCGAGCTGGACTTCGAGAACCCCTTCCAGCTGCTGGTCGCCACGGTGCTGTCGGCCCAGACCACCGACCTGCGCGTCAACCAGACGACCCCGGCGCTCTTCTCGAAGTACCCCACCCCCGAGGACCTGGCCGCGGCCAACCCGGAGGAGGTCGAGGAGATCCTGCGCCCCTGCGGCTTCTTCCGGGCCAAGACCAAGTCGGTGATAGGGCTCTCCAAGGCCCTGGCCGAGGACTTCGGCGGCGAGGTGCCCGGAAGGCTGGAGGACCTGGTCAAGCTGCCCGGCGTCGGCCGCAAGACCGCCTTCGTCGTCCTCGGCAACGCCTTCGGGCGGCCCGGGATCACCGTGGACACCCACTTCCAGCGGCTGGTACGGCGCTGGCGGTGGACCGGCGAGACCGACCCCGACAAGATCGAGGCGGCCGTCGGCGCACTGTTCCCCAAGAGCGACTGGACCGACCTGTCCCACCACGTCATCTGGCACGGCCGCCGTATCTGTCACGCCCGCAAGCCCGCCTGCGGCGCCTGCCCCATCGCCCCGCTCTGCCCGGCCTACGGCGAGGGCGAGACGGACCCGGAGAAGGCGAAGAAGCTCCTGAAGTACGAGAAGGGCGGCTTCCCGGGCCAGCGCCTGAAGCCCCCGCAGGCCTACCTCGACGCCGGAGGCAGGCCCGCCCCGCCGCTGGGGGCCGGATGACGGAACGATCTCGGTGCCCTCGGGCGTTGGACACGGCAGGACAGGGGTGGCGATGACGTACACGCATGACACGCACAGGGGGCTGGTGACGCTGAGCAAGGAGGGCCTGCCGCTCTGGCTGGACCCCGTGGTGCGGGCGGCGGAGACGGTCGAGCCGCTCCAGCTCAGCCGCTTCCTTCCGCCGGAGAACGGCTCGGGACGCCAGTCGGCCGTGCTGATTTTGTTCGGCGAGGGTGAGCGCGGCCCCGAGCTGTTGCTCATGGAGCGCGCCGGATCCCTGCGCTCCCACGCGGGCCAGCCCTCCTTCCCCGGCGGCGCCCTCGACCCGGAGGACGGCGACCCGCACGGCGACGGGCCCCTGCGGGCGGCGCTGCGCGAGGCCGAGGAGGAGACCGGCCTCGACCCGGCCGGCGTCCAGCTCTTCGGTGTCCTGCCCGCCCTCTACATCCCGGTCAGCGGCTTCGTCGTCACACCCGTGCTCGGCTGGTGGCGCGAGCCCAGCCCGGTCGGCGTCGTCGACCCGAACGAGACGGCCCGCGTCTTCACCGTCCCCGTGGCGGATCTCACGGACCCCGCCAACCGCGCCACCACCGTCCACCCCAGCGGCCACCGGGGCCCGGCATTCCTGGTCGAATCGGCTCTGGTCTGGGGTTTCACGGCCGGAGTGATCGACCGCCTGCTGCACTTCGCGGGCTGGGAGCGCCCCTGGGACCGGGAGAAGCAGGTCCCGCTCGACTGGCGGTCGTGACAGGGTGTCTGCCGTGCTGTGTTTTTCCGGGGGCGCCCACCCCCGGACCCCCGGCCGAGCCGCTGGGACCGGAGTGAATAGGCGAGGCCTGAAGCAGTGAACGTGCTGGACATCCTGTTGCTGGTCGCGGCCGTGTGGTTTGCGGTCGTGGGCTACCGCCAGGGCTTCGTCGTCGGCATCCTGTCGGTGATCGGGTTCCTCGGCGGCGGTCTCGCCGCCGTGTACACGCTGCCCGTCGTCTGGGACGCCGTGACCGGCAACGCGGAGGTCGGCACCACCGCCGCCGTTGTCGCCGTGGTGGTCGTCATCGTCTGCGCCTCCGTCGGCCAGGCCCTCACCACCCACCTCGGCAACAAGCTGCGCCGCTACATCACCTGGTCCCCGGCCCGTGCCCTGGACGCCACCGGCGGCGCCCTGGTCAACGTCGTCGCGATGCTGCTCGTCGCCTGGCTGATCGGGTCCGCCCTCGCCCAGACAACGCTGCCGACGCTGGGCAGGGAGGTCCGCAGCTCCAAGGTGCTGCTGGGCGTCTCGCGGACGCTGCCCGCCGAGGCCGACACCTGGTTCAAGGACTTCACCTCGGTCCTCGCGCAGAACGGCTTTCCGCAGGTCTTCAGCCCCTTCTCCAATGAGCCGATCAAGGACGTCAGGCCGCCCGACCCGGCCCTGGTGAACAGCCCGGTCGCCACCCGCGCCCAGCGGTCCATCGTCAAGGTCACCGGCACCGCCCAGAGCTGCGGCAAGGTCCTGGAGGGCACCGGCTTCGTCTTCGCCGACCGCCGGGTGATGACCAACGCGCACGTGGTCGGCGGCGTCGACGCGCCCACGGTGCAGATAGGCGGGGAGGGCCGCAAGTACGGTGCCAAGGTGGTCCTGTACGACTGGAAGCGCGACATCGCCGTTCTCGACGTACCGGATCTGAAGGCGAACGCCCTCAGGTTCACCACGCGGGACGCCGCCGGCGGTGACGGGGCGATCGTCGCGGGCTTCCCCGAGAACGGCTCCTACGACGTCCGCGCCGCGCGCGTGCGCGGGCGCATCACCGCCAACGGCCCGGACATCTACCACCGCGGCACGGTCAGCCGCGACGTCTACTCCCTGTACGCGACCGTCCGTCAGGGCAACTCCGGCGGCCCGCTGCTCACGCCCGACGGCAAGGTGTACGGCGTGGTGTTCGCCAAGTCCCTCGACGACGCCGACACCGGCTACGCGCTGACGGCGGACGAGATCCAGCGGGACGTCGTCCGGGGCCGTACGGCGAACGAGCAGGTGGGCACCGACAGCTGCGCCCTGTAACGGGGTTGTGGGCAACGACAGGTGTCGCCCTGTGACGAGGTGGTGGGATGCGTCCCGCGGGGCTCAGCCGCGCGGGTGACGCAGACGCACGGAGACCCAGCGGGCCCGGCGGCGCAGGATGCGCGGAATCCCCACCCGTAGATCCGCCTCCGCGAGCTGCGGAGTGCCTCGCTGCGGGGAGCTCAGCCCGGAGACCGAGCGGCGGTTGCGGGGTGCGTCACTGTAGTCGTGCGTCCAGCCCATACCCCGACGTGTGCCCCCGCCCGAAGGTCGATAACCGCTTCCGCGCCCCCCAATTGGCCTATGCGGAAGGCATGTGGCCGTTCGAAGGACAAGTGTTCAGGAACCGGATACTCCACGCACCGATCCGGTCACCGGATCGGTCGTCCGGTCACTGGTCCGGTCATCGGTGGGGCACTGCTGCGGTCACCGGTCGGTCACCGCTCCGGTCACCGGTCCGGTTCGGGATCCTTGAGCCAGTTGATCAGTTCGGTGGAGAACACCGCGGGATCCTCCTCGTGCGGAAAGTGGCCGAGTCCGTCGAACAGGCGCCAGCGGTACGGCGCTTCGACGTACTCGCCCGAACCGGCCGCGCTGCGTGTCCGGGTCACCGGGTCCAGCGAGCCGTGCAGATGCAGCGTCGGCACCCGTACCGGCCGCTTCATCCGGCGGTTGAACTGGATGCCGTCCGGGCGGGCCAGCGAGCGCACCAGCCAGCGGTACGGCTCGATCGCGCAATGCGCCGTGGACGGGATGCACATGGCCCGCTGATACGTCTGAACGGCCTCGTCCTCCGGCAGCCGCGGCCCGGACCACTCCCGGATCAGCCGGCCCACCAGCGCGCCGTCGTCGGCGGTCAGCTGCCGCTCCGGGACCCACGGCCGCTGGAAGCCCCAGATGTAGGAGCTGGCGGCCGTCTGCCGGGCGTCCCGGAGCATCGCGGAACGCCAGCGCCGGGGGTGCGGCATCGAGACCACCGCGAGCCGTCGCACGAGCTTGGGCCGCATCGCCGCCGCCGTCCACGCCAGATAGCCGCCCAGGTCGTGGCCGACCAGCGCGGCGTCCGGCTCGCCCAGCGAGCGGATCACGCCGGTGACGTCCAGGGCGAGGTTGGCGGGGTCGTACCCGCGCGGGGTGCGGTCGCTGCCGCCGACGCCCCGCAGGTCCATGGCCACCGCCCGGTAGCCCGCGTCGGCGAGCGCGACCAGTTGGTGCCGCCACGTCCACCAGAACTGCGGGAAGCCGTGCAGCAGCAGCACCAGGGGGCCGTCGCCGAGTTCGGCGATGTGGAAACGCGCGCCGTTGGCGGCGACGTCCCGGTGCGTCACCTTCGCCCCGTGGGGAAGGTCGATCCTTACGGCCGATGCCGCGGCGGGCTCCGTCATGACGACGCGCGCACCCCGGCCTCGATGGCCTCGGGGGCGCGGTCCCGGGGCAGCTCCGGGCGCGGGTGCGGCTTGGCGTTCTGCAGGACGCCCGCCGTCTCCTTCACCGATGCGGCGACCTTCTGCGGGCCCTGGCTCTTCTTGGCCTTCTTCGCGAACACCACGCCGATCAGGGCGAGGAGGCCGGCGACCAGTACGTTGGCCGCGAAGGACAGCAGGAAGCAGACGGCCAGGTTCCAGCCGCTCCAGGTCCGAATGCCGTACGCCAGGGCGAAGTTGAGCATCGGCAGGGAGAAGAGCAGGAGCACTCCGGCCGCCGAGAACGCGCCGCCGCTCGTCGCGCCGCGCTTCACGTCCTGCTTGAGCTGCGCCTTTGCCAGCGCGATCTCGTCGTGCACCAGCGCCGACAATTCGGTCGTCGCCGAGGTGAACAGCTGGCCGATGCTGCGTTCGGCGCCGACCGGGCTGCCGTCGGGTGCGCTCATCGCGTTCTCCCTCTGAAGTCTTTGGTGCCGTCTTGATTTGTACCGTCTCGTCAGATCATGCCGGATGGCCGCCCTCCTCGCCTGCCCCGCCCGGCACTTACCGAAGCCCGTGGCGCGCCGCGGCGGCCTTCTCGGCGGCCAGGCGCCGGTGCTCGGCGGCCTTCCGCTCGAGGATGTCCGCCATGCGCAGGTGGTAGGCCGGGTCGTCCTGCTCGTAGATGTCCGGGATGCCGTCCAGGTCCTCGTCGCGCTCCTCGTCCTCCCACAGCCTGCGGTACTTGGCGTTCCGTATCTTCAGCAGCACCGTGGCGCACCCGGCCGCGATCAGCGATCCGGCGAGGACGGCCGTCTTCACCTCGTCGGTCAGTACGGCGTCGCCCGCGAAGGCGAGCTCGCCGATGAGCAGCGACACGGTGAAGCCGATCCCGGAGAGGGCGGCCACCGCGAAGACGTCGGCCCAGGCGAGATCCTCGCTGAGCGAGGCGCGGGTGAAGCGGGCGGTGAGCCAGGTTCCGCCGAAGATACCGAGCGCCTTGCCGACGACCAGGCCGAGTACGACCCCGAGTGTCTCCGGCCTGGTGAACACGTCTCCGAGCGCCCCGCCGGACACCGACACTCCGGCACTGAACAGCGCGAACAGCGGTACGGCGAGACCTGCCGACAGTGGCCGCACCAGGTGCTCGATGTGCTCGCCCGGCGCGTGCTCCTCACCCTCGCGGGGGGTGCAGCGCAGCATGAGGCCCATCGCCACGCCCGCGATGGTGGCGTGCACGCCGCTGTTGTACATCAGCGCCCAGATCACCAGCGCCAGCGGCACGTACACGTACCAGCCGCGTACGCCCTTGCGCAGCAGCAGCCAGAAGACCACCAGTGCGGCGACGGCCCAGCCGAGCGCGGCGAAGTCGATCCGGTCGGTGAAGAAGATCGCGATGATCAGGATCGCGAAGAGGTCGTCGACGACCGCGAGGGTCAGCAGGAAGGCCCGCAGGGCACTGGGCAGCGAGGTGCCGATGACCGCGAGGACGGCGAGTGCGAAGGCGATGTCGGTGGCGGTGGGCACCGCCCAGCCCTGCATGGAGCCGTGTCCGGTGAGGTTGGTGAGGGCGTAGACGAGCGCCGGTACGGCCATGCCGGACAGCGCGGCGACCACGGGCAGCACGGCCGCCCTGGGGTCGCGCAGGTCCCCGGCGACCAGTTCTCGCTTGAGCTCGATGCCGGCGACGAAGAAGAAGACGGCGAGGAGACCTTCGGCGGCCCAGTGGGTCACGGACAGGTTCAGGCCGAGGGCGCTGGGGCCGAGGTGGTAGTGGCTGACGGCCTCGTAGCTGTGGTGCAGCGCCGGGATGTTCGCCCAGATCAGTGCCGCGACCGCTGCCAGAAGGAGCAGGGCGCCGCCGACGGTCTCGGTGCGCAGCGCGTCCGCGACGAAGGTCCGCTCGGGCAGGGACAGGCGTCCGAGGACCTTGCGGGTGGTGTTCGGGGTGCGGGGTGCGGCCACGGCGGGGACCTCCGGGTCGGTACGGCGGATCGTCGGCCGTCGTCGGGGTCGCCGACGGCCTTGCCGACCAGACTTCCCGGCACACCTGGAGGTTCTCTTCGCCCTGGGGGCTTTGCTTAGTTTACCTAAGGTCGCCGGGGGGTGCATCCGGTGCTGCCCACGGTATGCACAAAAGGGGTGCCCGGCGTGGTCGCCGGGCACCCCTCGTGCCGCACCGCCTAGTCCTCGCTCGGCGCCGCCGGGAGCTTGGTCTGGATGAGGTCCATGACGGTGGAGTCCGTCAGGGTGGTGACGTCGCCGAGCTGGCGGTTCTCGGCCATGTCCCGCAGGAGCCGGCGCATGATCTTGCCGGAGCGGGTCTTCGGCAGCTCGGCCACCGGCAGGATCCGCCTCGGCTTGGCGATCGGGCCGAGCGTGGCGCCGACGTGGTCGCGCAGCCGGCTGATCAGCTTCTCGTCCTCGGACGCCGTACCGCGCAGGATGACGAAGGCGACGATGGCCTGGCCGGTGGTCTCGTCGGCGGCACCGACGACGGCCGCCTCGGCGACCGACGGGTGCGAGACGAGCGCCGACTCCACCTCGGTGGTGGAGATGTTGTGCCCGGACACCAGCATGACGTCGTCCACCCGGCCCAGCAGCCAGATGTCCCCGTCGTCGTCCTTCTTCGCGCCGTCACCGGCGAAGTACTTGCCCTCGAAGCGCGACCAGTAGGTGTCGAGGAACCGCTGGTCGTCGCCCCAGATGGTGCGCAGCATCGCCGGCCACGGCTCGGTGAGGACCAGATAGCCGCCCCCGCCGTTGGGCACCTCGTTCGCCTCGTCGTCGACGACCGTCGCGGAGATTCCGGGCAGCGGGCGCTGCGCCGAGCCGGGCTTGGCCTCGGTGACGCCGGGCAGCGGCGAGATCATCATCGCGCCGGTCTCCGTCTGCCACCAGGTGTCCACGACCGGCGTCCGGTCGGCACCGATGTGCTTGCGGTACCAGATCCAGGCCTCGGGGTTGATCGGCTCGCCCACGGAGCCGAGGACCCGCAGCGAGGTCAGGTCGAACTGCGCGGGGATGTCGTCGCCCCACTTCATGAACGTACGGATCGCGGTCGGCGCGGTGTAGAGGATCGTGACCCGGTACTTCTCCACGATCTCCCAGAACCGGCCCTGGTGCGGGGTGTCCGGGGTGCCCTCGTACATGACCTGCGTCGCGCCGTTGGCCAGCGGCCCGTACACGATGTACGAGTGCCCGGTGACCCAGCCGACGTCGGCCGTGCACCAGTAGACGTCCGTCTCCGGCTTGAGGTCGAACACCGCCCAGTGCGTGTACGCCGCCTGGGTGAGGTAGCCGCCGGACGTGTGCAGAATGCCCTTCGGCTTCCCCGTCGTGCCGGAGGTGTAGAGGATGAACAGGGGGTGCTCCGCCTCGAACGCCTCCGGGGTGTGCTCGGCCGGCTGCCGCCCGACCAGCTCGTGCCACCAGACGTCCCGCTCGCCGTTCCAGGCCACGTCCTGTCCGGTACGGCGTACCACCAGCACGTGCTCGACGTTGTCGACCTTGGCGATCGCCTCGTCCACGGCGGGCTTGAGGGCGGACGGCTTGCCGCGCCGGTAGCCGCCGTCGGCGGTGATGACGACCTTGGCGTCCGCGTCCTGGATGCGGGTCGCGAGCGCGTCCGCCGAGAAACCGCCGAAGACGACCGAGTGCGCGGCGCCGATCCGGGCCGAGGCCAGCATCGCGATCGCGGTCTCCGGGATCATCGGCATGTAGATGGCGACCCGGTCGCCCTTGCGGACGCCCAGCTCCAGCAGGGCGTTGGCGGCCCTGGAGACCTCGTCCTTCAGCTCCGCGTAGGTGATCGCCCGGCTGTCGCCGGGCTCGCCCTCGAAGTGGATGGCGACCCGGTCCCCGTGCCCGGCCTCGACGTGCCGGTCCACGCAGTTGTAGGCGACGTTCAGCTCGCCGTCCTTGAACCACTTCGCGAACGGAGGGTTCGACCAGTCCAGTGTCTCGGACGGTTCCTTGGCCCAGGTCAGCCGGCGGGCCTGCTCGGCCCAGAAGCCGAGCCTGTCAGCCTTGGCCTGTTCGTACGCCTCTGCCGTGACGTTGGCGTTCGCGGCCAGGTCAGCGGGCGGCGCGAAGCGTCGCTCCTCCTTCAAGAGGTTGGCCAGGCTTTCGTTGCTCACGACATCTCCCTTTCCCAGGGTGTCCGTTGTGTCCCAGGCCACAGCTCATCAGACGCGGGGGGCCGATGACAAGGGTCGACGGCAAAATTGGTTTAGACCTGTCTGGAGGTGGACCGTTCACACCGGACTGCGTTCTTCCTCCACCGCTCCCATGTTCTCTCTCCCGTCCTCCGTCACTTCCTCGAACACCTTGCCGTCTCCGGCCCCGGCGAGCAGATAGGCCTGGGCCTCGCCCACGTGGAAGTACATGCCGTGCAGTTCCAGCGCGCCTGCCGCCAGGGCGCGCGCGACCGGGCCGTGCGCCCGCAGGTGCTCCAGCTGCTGGACCACGTTGGTCAGACACAGCTGCTCCGCCGCGTCGGCGGGGGGCCGCCCGGCCAGCCGGGGCCGGTCCCGGTGGTCCTCGGCCATCCGGGCGAGGCTCGGCAGCCCGTGCCTGAGCCACCGCTTCAGCGGGGTCACCGCGCTCCCGGGCCCGGCGGCCAGCAGCGCCTGCATCGCCCCGCACCCGGAGTGCCCGCACACCGTGATGGAGCGCACCCCGAGCACCTCCACCGCGTACTCGATGGCGGCCGCCACCGAGTCGTCGCCGTGCTCCTCGCCCGGCGGCGGCACCAGGTTGCCGACGTTGCGGACGACGAACAGGTCGCCGGGACCACTGGCGGTGATCATGGACGTGACGAGCCGGGAGTCGGCACAGGTGAGGAAGAGCTGCGAGGGCCGCTGGCCCTCCCGCGCCAGCCGCGCCAGCTCCGCCCGCACCAGCGGGGCGGTGTTCCGCTGGAACGAACTGATGCCACGGGCCAGTTCATGGGCTGCCCGTGCCGCGGGGGCCGAAGGTGCCCCGCTGAAGCAGCTCTGATGGTTGCGCCAAGGCGTCCAGGGCCGGCACCGGCAGGCGGCGGACGGGGCGGGGTCCGCGGTCCGGACCCCGCTGCGCCGGCCCGTCAGCTCGGCGGAACCGCCCCGCGCGGTGTGGGCGCTCTGCCAGTCCTGCAGTGACTCGTACGCCGCGTGGTCCATGAACGAACCGTCCAACTCCACGATGGCGTGGGCGCCTTGGGGTACGAGATGCAGGGCTCTGCTGAGCCGGGGCACCGCGAGGAACGTCAGCTGGCCTCGGACATGTACGTGATGGACTCCTTCCTTCTCATCGCGCGTGATCCGGGTGCGGGTGAGGCGGTGCAGGGCGAGGGCGACTGCCACGGCGACCCCGAGGGCGACGCCCTCCAGGACCCCGAGGAACACCACGCCGAGTGTGGTGGCGGCGTACACCAGCACTTCGCGGTGGCGGGTCACCGTGCGAATGTGGCGCAGGGACACCATCTGGATGCCGACGGCCATCACCAGGGCGGCGAGCGAGGCGAGCGGGATCTGCTCCAGGAGCGGGACCATCAGCAGCGCGGCGACTACTACGAAAACGCCGTGCAGCATCGTGGAGTTCCGGCTCACGGCACCTGACTTCACATTGGCCGAACTCCGTACGGCCACCCCCGCGACCGGCAGCCCGCCGAGCGCCCCGGAGACGATGTTGGCGGCGCCCTGCCCGAGCAGCTCGCGGTCGAGGTTCGAGCGCCCGACGTGGGCCTGGGGCCCGGGCCGGGCGGCGACCAGCTTGTCCACGGCGACCGCGCCGAGCAGTGACTGCACGCTGCACACCAGGGTGGTGGTGAGTACGGCCGCGGCGATGCCGAGCACCGGTCCCTCGGGCAGTCCGGCCAGGGCGTGGCTGCCCCAGGACGGCAGGTCTACCCGGGGGAGCGTCAGCCCGGTCAGCGCGGCGGTGGCGGTGGCCCCGGCGACGGCGACCAGAGCGGCCGGGATCCTCTGCAGCAGGCGGCCGGTGCGACCGGGGATGCGCGGCCAGGCCAGCAGCAGGGTCAGGGTGAGCGCGCTCATCGACGCGGCGGCCGGATGCAGGTGGACCAACTGGGCAGGCAGAGCACGCAGGTTGGCGAGCACGGAGCTGTCCGGGCTGCCGCCCAGGACGATGTGCAGCTGGGCGACGGCGATGGTGACGCCGATGCCGGCGAGCATGCCGTGCACCACAGCGGGGCTGACGGCGAGCGCGCCGCGGGCCACGCGCAGGCAGCCGAGGCCCAGTTGGGCGAGGCCCGCGAGGACGGTGATGCCACACGTGGCCTGCCAGCCGTAGCGGTGGATCAGATCGGCGGTGACCACCGTGAGTCCGGCGGCGGGGCCGCTGACCTGCAGCGGGCAGCCGCCGAGCCGTCCGGCGACGAGTCCGCCGACGGCGGCGGCGACCAGGCCGGCCTGGAGCGGGGCGCCGGTTGCCAGGGCGATGCCGAGGGACAGGGGCAGGGCGATCAGGAAGACCGCCATGGACGCGGACACGTCGGCGCCCTCGATGCGGAAGCGGCGGCGCCGGGCCGGCGGGGGGCTGTGCGGCGGGTGGGGGCGCTGGGTGCGAGGGGGTGCGCAGGCTGGCATGGTCCCGTCTCCTCCGGGCGGCGCGGTCGCGGACCGGGGGCTCTCCTGGGGCGGGGACTCGGTCGCGGCCGGGTGGTCACGGCGTTGCAGCGGCGGGATGAGATCAACGCTTGGTAAATGAACCGTAATGCGAAGTAAAGGTCATGCATAGCTTTTCCCGGCAAACGGCGCAATAAGTCACCTGGGCGAATGAAGCGGTCATTTCATCGGCTTGTCGTATTAATTCCCTCTCGGCTCCGTGCGACCTTGGCGGCGCTGTCGGCACAGCCCGGCACATCACCACAAAACACCCTCGTCAGCGTTTGCCTGAGAGAAGGAAGAAGGTGGGCGGAACATGGCCGCCACCCAGAGGATCGCCGTCGGCGCCATGGTCGCCGCGGCCTGTGCGACGTCACTCGCCGGTTGCTCGACCGGCTCCCACGCATCCAAGGAAGGGGTGCCCGGCCCGCAGAAGGGGGCCCCGGCGCCCGGGAGCGTGGTCCGTCTGATCGGCGACGGATCCACCGCGTACACCGGTGCACAGCCGCACCTGCCCGCCCCCGAGCGGCTGAAGCCCGGTGAGAAGCCTCCGCAGTTCGTGGTGTTCTCCTGGGACGGCGCGGGTGAGGACAGCCAGAAGCTGTTCTCCCACTTCCGCAAGATCTCCAAGGAGAACCACGCGACGATGACCTACTTCCTCAGCGGCGTGTACATGCTGCCCGAGGAGAAGCGCGACCTCTACAGACCGCCGCAGCACTCGCCCGGCAGCTCGGAGATCGGCTTCAACGACGAGCAGGGCATCGCCGACACACTCAAGCAGGTGCGGCTGGCCTGGCTGGAGGGCAACGAGATCGGCACCCACTTCAACGGCCACTTCTGCGGTGCCGACGGCGGGGTCGGCACGTGGTCGGTGAAGGAGTGGAAGAGCGAGATCGCCCAGGCCAAGCAGTTCGTGAAGACCTGGAAGACCAACACCGGCATGAAGAAGGCGGCCCCGCTGCCCTTCGACTACGACAAGGAGCTGATCGGCGCCCGTACCCCGTGTCTGGAAGGGCAGAAGAACTTCGTGAAGGCGGCCCGCGAGCTGGGCTTCCGCTATGACTCCAGCGGGGTCGACAACCAGGTCTGGCCCAAGAAGCGCCAGGGTTTGTGGGACGTGTCGATGCAGCTCGTCCCCTTCCCCGGGCACAGCTACGAGCAGTTGACCATGGACTACAACTTCATGGCCAGCCAGTCCGGCACCAAGACCCAGGGTGACCCCGACAAGTTCGACTACTGGGGCGATCAGATGCGCGACGGCCTGCTCAAGGGCTTCTACCGGGCCTACGACGGCAACCGCGCGCCCCTGATCATCGGCAACCACTTCGAGTCCTGGAACGGCGGCACCTACATGCGTGCCATCGACGAGGTGGTGAAGGAGGTGTGCAACAAGCCCGAGGTGCGCTGTGTCTCCTTCCATCAGCTCGTCGACTGGCTGGACGCCCAGGATCCGCAGGCGCTGGCGAAGCTGCGCACCCTCAAGGTGGGCGAGGCGCCCCGGCAGGGCTGGGCGTCCTTCCTCTCCGGCCGCCCGGCCCCGGCGCCGAAGGGTGTCCCCGGGGCGCCGGCGATCAAGCAGTAGGAGTCAGGCGGGGGTTGCCACTTCCTCGCCGAGCACGAACCCGGGGTCGACCTGCGCCGCCAGGTCGGCCCCTGTGCGCTCGTTGCCCCACGCCTCGGCGTTCTTCAGATGGAAGTGCACCATCTGGCGGGTGTAACGCTCCCAGTCGCGCAGCTCGTACGTGGCGTCGGCGGCGGCCCGGAGGGTGTGCAGGGCGCGGGCGTTGGCCTCTTCCAGGAGGTCGAACCGGGGCGGGCGCCCCTTCTCCATGGCGCGCACCCAGTCCGAGTGCCCGACCGTCACGAGCAGGTCGTCCCCGACCTCCGCGCGGAGGAAGGCGATGTCGTCCTGCGCCTGGACCTTGTTGCCGACGACCTTCAGGGCGACGCCGAAGTCGCGGGCGTACTCCTTGTACTGGTGATAGACGGAGACCCCCTTCCGGGTCGGCTCGGCGACGAGGAACGTCATGTCGAAGCGGGTGAACATGCCGGAGGCGAAGGAGTCCGAACCCGCCGTCATGTCGACCACGACGTACTCGTCGGGGCCGTCGACGAGGTGGTTCAGGAACAGCTCCACCGCTCCCGTCTTGGAGTGGTAGCAGGCGACCCCCAGGTCGGCGTCCGTGAAGGGGCCGGTGACCATCAAACGGACGGCGCCGCCGTCGAGTTCCACCGGACGGGCGCAGGCGTCGTAGACCGGGTTGGGCTCCCGCACCCGGACCAGCCGCGAGCCCTCGCCGGGCGGAGTCGTCTTGATCATCGTTGCTGCGGAGGCGATGCGCGGGTTGCGGCCGCGCAGGTGGTCCTTGATCAGCGAGAGTCGTTCGCCCATGGCGGGCAGCGCGGCCGCCTGTGCCTCCTCCAGGCCGAGTGCCGGGCCGAGGTGCTGGTTGATGTCCGCGTCGATGGCGACCACCGGAGCACCGGCGGCCACGAGGTGGCGGATGAAGAGGGAGGAGAGCGTGGTCTTGCCGCTGCCGCCCTTCCCGACGAAAGCAATTTTCATGTTCACCAAAGGTAGTCACGTCGTAGCTGTAGGTGACAGTCGGAGCAGAGAAGACCACTCCTTCGTGGGGTGGGCCGATCGGGAGGGGCGCGAAGCTGCCTGGGGGTGCGGCCGGGTGACAGGGGTGGGCGCGTAGTGTCGTACTCATGAGTACGACAGGCGCGACCGCCGATCCGCTTGCGGCCCTGGGCTCGTTGCCCGGTGTGGCCGAGTCCGTGGAGTCCGTGCGCAAGGCCGTGGACCGGGTCTACGGGCACCGGATCATGCGGCGCCGCAGCAACGAGATCACCTCCGAGGCCGCGCTGCGCGGCGCCCGTGGTTCGGCGGCTCTCTCCGGCGCCGACTGGGGCCTGGAGGAGGTGCGGCGGCGTAGCGACTTCAGCGCCGACGCCGAGGCGCGCGTCATGGGCGCGGCTCTGCGGCTGACGGCCGAGGCGGGCCAGCTGCTGTCCATCTGGCGGCAGTCGCCCCTCAGGGTGCTGGCCCGGCTGCATCTGGTGGCCGCCGCGAGCGAGGATGCCGAGGTCGGCCGACCGCGCCAGGCGGGCGAGTCCGTCGACGAGCCGCTGATCGAGCTGCCGCTGCCGGACGCCCAGGAGGTGTCCGGCCGGCTGGAGGGCCTGGCGGACCTGATCATCGCCGGTAGCTCCGCGCCCGCGCTGGTGACGGCCGCCGTGGTGCACGGCGAACTGGTCGCCCTGCGCCCCTTCACCTCGTACAACGGCCTGGTCGCGCGCGCGGCCGAGCGGATCGTCCTGATCGGCAGCGGTCTCGACCCCAAGGCGGTCTGCCCGGCCGAGGTGGGTCACGCGGAACTGGGCCGCGCCTCCTACCTCGCCGCGCTGGACGGGTACGTCTCCGGCACCCCCGAGGGCATGGCGGCTTGGATCGCCCACTGCGGACGGGCGGTCGAACTGGGCGTGCGTGAGTCCACGGCGGTGTGCGAAGCGCTGCAGCGCGGGGCGGCCTGACGAAACCGCCCGGACAAGGGTTGCGGCGGTACGATTTCTCGTACCGCCGCTGGCATGCTCACCCGGTTACCAAGCGTCCTCGATATGTTGCCCATCAGGTCGGGTACTTTGCCCGTCACCTGGTGCGGCTGGCCCGTAATCGACGGGTCGACGTCGCGTGGGTGCCCGGTGTTCATGCGGGGTCCGTGGGCCAGTGCGTAGTAGGAGGGGATCCTCTCGGATGTCCTTTGGTCTCGCGGGCCTGAGACCTTTGTACTGCAAGCCGGGAACAAGCGGAACCCCTGCCTGCACTTCTTTACTTTCAGGTTCAAACAGGGGTGAATCGGTCAGGAGGCGATGCCCCGCCGTCGACTGGTGTACCAGACGAGGCCCGCTGTGGCGGCCGCGGCTCCTATGGCCGCCGCCGCGACGAGGGCCGGGCGGGGCGGTACGGAGAGCGCGGGCAGCCGCTGCTTGAGCCGGACGGGCCGGCGGAACTCCAGGACCGGCCACCCCCGCGCGAGGGCCTCGCGGCGCAGTGCACGGTCCGGGTTCACCGCGTGCGGGTGTCCCACCGCCCGGAGCATCGGCAGGTCGGTCGCCGAGTCGCTGTAGGCGTAGCAGCGCTCGAGGTCGTACCCCTCGGACACGGCCAGCTCCCTGATCGCCTCGGCCTTGGTCGGGCCGTAGGCGTAGTACTCCACCTCCCCGGTGAAGCAGCCGTCCTCGCCGACGACCATGCGGGTGGCCACCACCCGGTCCGCGCCGAGCAGCTCGCCGATCGGCTCGACCACCTCCGCACCCGACGTGGACACGATCACGACGTCACGACCGGCCGTGTGGTGCTGCTCGATGAGGGAGGCGGCCTCGTCGTAGATGATCGGGTCGATCAGGTCGTGCAGGGTCTCGGCGACGATCTCCTTCACCTGCTGGACGTTCCAGCCGCGGCACAGCGCGGACAGGTACTCGCGCATGCGCTCCATCTGGTCGTGATCCAGGCCGCCGACCAGGAAGACGAACTGGGCATATGCGGTACGCAGCGCGGCCCTGCGGTTGATCAGCCCGCCCTGGTAGAAGGACTTGCTGAAGGTGAGCGCGCTCGACTTCGCAATGACCGTCTTGTCCAGGTCAAAGAAGGCTGCTGCGCGGGGCAAGGACTGGTTTTCCACGGCCCTGAGCATAGGCGCCCACCATTCGGCGTAAGGTGTGGCGCGTGGGTTTGCCTGAGAGGGCTCTCGGGTACACCATGGAAGTCACGGATCGTTCGCGACCGTGCTAACCCGGTCCGACTCCTCCCCCCCCGAGTCGGCCGTGGGGACGACCCCCGCTCTCCCCCCCGGCGGGGGTCGTCGCATGTCCGGACGGGTTTTCATCCGTCCTTCAACAGTCGAGAGGGCGGCAGCGGTCAACGCTGCCGCCCTCTCGCTGTGCCCCCTTCTATTACTCAGGGTAATCGCAGGGCTGCTCTCCGGGACCCGCACGAGGGTGCTGCGGCGGTCACCGGCATGGGTGACAGCGATATTCACAACCACTGAGTTGTCCACGGTTTTCGACCAAGATCCACACGATTTCCCGGTTCGCTGCACCGTGATTCCAGCGCGCTCCGGCCAGCGGCGAGTTCATGGCCGGTTCCGATTGCCGGAGTGCGTATGGCCGGTTCCTATCGGCCGTTCATATGGAGGCCGCTTGCCGGTTCTTCACATCTTTGGGAATCGCGTGGCCGCAGGGGCTGCGCGGAAGACGCAGCGAAGGGGGACCACGCGTGTCCGGAACCGTCACCCATGACCCTCCGCCCGCCACCGGAGGCCGGCCGGGACGGCCACTCATCGTCACCGAGGACGCCGAACTCCTCGACGATCTGCTGCGCCTGTGCGCGGCCGCGGGCGCCACGCCAGAGGTCCACCACGGCGTGCCGGACCACGGCGGTGGCTGGGAAGCGGCCCCGCTCGTCCTGGTCGGCGACGACGCCGTCCCCCGGGTGCGCGGGGCCGCGCGCCGACGCGGTGTGGTGCTGGTCGGCCGCGACCAGGACGACTCCGGGGTGTGGAAAAGGGCCGTCCAGATCGGCGCCGACCATGTCCTGATGCTGCCGGACGGCGAGCAGTGGCTGGTCGACCGGATCGCGGATGTCGCCGAGGGCGTCGGCCGTCCGGCCCTCACCGTCGGCGTCATCGGCGGTCGGGGCGGGGCCGGTGCGTCCACACTGGCCTGCGCGCTCGCCGTCACCTCCGCGCGCGAGGGGCTGCGCACCCTCCTCGTGGACGCCGATCCGCTGGGCGGCGGACTCGATGTACTCCTCGGCGGCGAGAGCGCCGAAGGACTGCGCTGGCCCGCCTTCGCCGCCTCGCGCGGCCGGGTCGGCGGCGGCGCCCTGGAGGAATCGCTGCCCCGGCTTCACGCGTTGCGGGTGCTCAGCTGGGACCGCGGCGACTGCGTCGCCATCCCGCCCCAGGCCGTGCGTGCGGTGCTCGCGGCCGCCCGGCGGCGCGGCGGCACCGTCGTGGTCGACCTCCCGCGCCGCCTGGACGACGGGGTCGCCGAAGCCCTCGCCCAGCTCGACCTCGCCGTGCTCGTCGTCCCGGCCGAACTGCGCGCGGTCGCGGCCGCCGGCCGGGTCGCCTCGGCGGTCGGCATGGTGGTGCGGGACCTGCGGGTGGCGGTCCGGGGGCCGTACGCGCCCGGTCTGGACGACCGCGAGGTGGCCCGGTTGCTCGGCCTGCCCCTGGCCGGCGAGGTGCCCGTGGAACCGGCGCTGCTGCACCCCCGGGGCACCGGGAAACCACCCGGCGCGAGCGGACGCGGCCCCCTGGCCCGCTTCTGCACCACCTTCTGGGAACAGGCCCTTCTCGAGGCAGGAGGCGCGCGATGACACTCCCCGGACTGGACCTGGCCGACGGCGCGGCCCTGCTCGACGGAGTCCGCCGGCGGCTGGCCGAGAGCGGTGCCGAACCCACGCCCGCGCGCGTGGCCCAGGCGCTGCGCGAGCAGGGCCGGGTACTGGGCGACGCCGAAGTCCTCGGCGCGGCCGAGCAGTTGCGTTCCGAGCTCGTCGGCAGTGGCCCCCTGGAACCGCTGCTCGCCGATCCGGGCGTCACCGACGTCCTGGTGTCCGCGCCGGACCGGGTGTGGGTGGACCGCGGCGGCGGCCTGGAGCTGACCCCGGTGACCTTCCCCGACGCGGCGGCCGTGCGGCGCCTCGCGCAGCGGCTCGCCGCCGTGGCCGGACGCCGGCTGGACGACGCGCGACCCTGGGCGGACGCCCGGCTGCCCGACGGAACCCGGCTGCACGCGGTACTGCCTCCGGTGGCCGTCGGCTGCACCTGTCTGTCCCTGCGGGTGGTACGCCCGCGGGCGTTCACCCTCGAGGAACTGGTCGAGGCGGGCACCGTGCCACCCGGTGGCGACCGGATCCTCGGAGCGCTGCTGGCCGCCCGGCTGTCCTTCCTCGTCAGCGGCGGCACCGGCAGTGGCAAGACGACCCTGCTGAGCGCCCTGCTCGGCCTCGTCGGTCCCGGGGAACGGATCGTGCTCGCCGAGGACTCGGCCGAGCTGAGACCGGAACACCCGCACGTCGTACGGCTGGAGACCAGGCCGGCGAACCAGGAGGGTGCCGGCCTGGTCACCTTGGAGGACCTCGTCCGGCAGGCGCTGCGGATGCGGCCCGACCGGCTGGTCGTCGGCGAGGTGCGCGGCCCCGAGGTGGTGCATCTGCTGGCCGCGCTCAACACGGGCCACGAAGGCGGGTGCGGCACCGTGCACGCCAACGCGGCAGCGGACGTACCGGCCCGCCTGGAAGCGCTCGGCACGGCGGCCGGGCTCGACCGGGCCGCGCTGCACAGCCAGTTGGCGGCCGCGCTGTCGGTGGTGCTCCACCTCGTACGGGACCGGTCCGGGCGGCGCCGGATCGCCGAGGTGCACGTGCTGGAACGGGACGCCTCGGGGCTGGTGCGGACGGTACCGGCACTGCGGTGGGCCCCGCGGGCCTTCGTCCGGGAACGCGGCTGGGACCGGCTGCGGGAGCTGTTGCACGGCGACTTCGCGGAGGAGAGGCACGAGGGGCGTGAGAAGCATGAGGGGCGCGAATGGCACGAGAGGAGTCAGAGCAGTGACGGCAGTGAGCACTGAGATGTCCATGGGTGCGGCGATGGCCTGCGCCGGGGCCGCGATCTGGCTGCTGGGCGGGCGGCACTACGGGGTGCGGCGGGCGCGGCTGCTGCTGGCCGGCGACGGGGTGGTGGCGACCGGTCCGCCTTCCTGGGAGCAGGCCGTTGGTGAACTGCGGCGGCTGGGACGCCGGTTGGGGGTCGAGTGGTGGTCGCTCGCGGCGGGGCTGCTGCTCGCGCTGCTGGGGACCTCACTGATTCCGGTCGTCGCGGGGGCGGCGGGGGTGCCGGTGCTGCGCCGGATGCGCCTGGCCCGGCAGGCCGGGCGGGCCCGGGAGCGGCGCGCGGACGCGGTGATCGGCCTGTGCGGGGCACTTGCCGCCGAGGCGCGGGCGGGACGGCAGCCCGGTGAGGCGCTGCTGCGGGCCGCCCGGGACACCGGCGGGCTGGGGGACGCACAGGCGGCCGTGGTCGCGGCGGCGCGGTTCGGCGGGGACGTGCCGGGTGCGCTGGCCGTGGCGGCCCGGCAGCCGGGATCCGAGGGGCTGCTGGGCCTCGCCGCCTGCTGGCGGGTGGCCGTGGACCAGGGCGCCGGACTCGCCGCCGGCCTCGACCGGCTGGACGGGGCCCTGCGCGCGGAGCGGGACCAACGGGCGGACCTGCGCGCCCAGCTGGCGGGCGCCCGGGCGACGGCCCTGCTGCTCGCCGCCCTGCCCGCCCTCGGGTTGCTGCTGGGCTCCGCCATGGGCGCCGACCCGCTGCGGGTGCTGCTGCACAGCGGCGCCGGGATGGGCTGCCTGGTGGCCGGAGCGGTGTTCGAGGGCGCCGGGATGTGGTGGGCGGCCCGGATCGTGCGGGGAGCCGAGGCGGTATGAGCGGGGAAGCCGTCCACAGGCTGGGGACGACCGTGGCCGCCGTGCTGGCCCTCGGCTGGGCGGTCCGATGGCTGGAGACGGCCCGGCGCCGGCGCCGGGCACGGCGCCGGGTGGCCGACCTGCTGGCCCTGGAGAAGGCCGAGTACGGGCTGCCCTTCGAGGTGCGGGGCGCGCTGCGGCAGTGGCTGCCCGTGGCCGGAGCGGTGTGTGGTGCGTGGGTGCTGGTCGGTGGGGTGGCCGGCGCGGTCGTCGGGATCGGCGTCGCCGCGGGACTGTGGCGGTGGCGCCGCCGACAGGCACGGGCGGCCCCGGCGGAGGAGTTCGACACGGCCTTGGCCGCCCGCCAACTCCCGCTCGCGGCCGATCTGCTGGCCGCCTGTATCGCGGCCGGCGCAGGTCCGGTGATCGCCGCGCAGGCGGTGGGCGAGGCCCTCGGCGGACCCGTCGGGGACGCGCTGGCACGGGGCGCGGCGGAGGCGCGGCTCGGCGGCGAACCGGCGGGTGCCTGGCGGCGGTTGGCGCAGCTGCCGGGTGCTGGGGCCCTGGCCCGGCTGCTGGAGCGGGCCGACGAGTCGGGGCTGCCCGCGGCAGGGCCCGTCGCCCGGCTCGCCTCGGACGCGCGTGCGGAGTGGGCGCGCGACGCCACGACCCGGGCGCGCAGGGCGGCCGTGCTGGTCTCCGCTCCGGTGGGGCTGTGCTTCCTGCCCGCGTTCATCGCGATCGGCGTGCTGCCCGTGGTGATCGGGCTGGCGGGCGGCGTGCTGGGAGGGGGTGGGGGCTGACGGGCGAAGAACGCAGGTCATGAAGGCAGCAGAGCTGAGACGAGAGGAACTCGATATGCGTGAGAAGGCAGAGAAGACGTGGGCGCGCCTGCGGGAGCGGTGCCGCAGGGACGCGGGCATGGTGACCTCCGAGTACGCGATGGGGATCGTCGCGGCGGTCGGTTTCGCGTTGCTGCTCTACGAGGTCGTCACCAGCGGCCAGGTCAAGGCGGAGTTGCAGGCCATCGTGAAGCGAGCCCTCAGTGCGCGGATGTGAGCGGGGGGCGGACCGGGGATTCGTGACCGTGGAGTCGGCCATGGTGCTGTCCGTGCTGGTGGCGTTCACCATGGCGCTGGTCTGGGGGCTGCTCGTGGTGGCGGCGCAGATCCAGTGCGTGGACGCCGCCCGCACGGGTGCCCGGGCCGCTGCCCGGCAGGATCCGGCCGACGCGGTGGTGGAGGTGACCCGGCAGGCGGCACCCCGCGAGGCGCGGGTGACGGTCGGGCGGGAGGGCGGTCAGGTCCGGGTGACGGTGGTGGCCAGGCCTCCGGTGCTGACCGGATTGCCGTTCGAGGTGCGGGGGGTGGCCGTCGCGGCGGCGGAGGAAGCCGTAGGGACGGGCTCTGCGGGCTCTACGGGCTCGGGAACGGCGGAGGTGGGGCCGTGAAGCGACGGCGACGTGGCCTGCGGTCCTCGGATCGCGGATCCGCCACCATCTGGAGCCTCGGGGCGATCACCGTGCTGTGCGTCGTCTTCGGTGCCGTGCTCGCCCTCGGGCAGGCCGTTCTCGTCCGGCACCGGGCGGCCGGCGGTGCGGACCTGGCGGCGCTCGCGGCGGCGGACCACTGGGCCGAGGGCAGCGCGGGGGCCTGCGCCCGGGCGGAGCGGGTGGCGCTGGCCCAGGGGGCCCGGTTGGTGCGGTGCGCGCTCGTGGGCGAGACCTCGGACGTGACGGCGGCATCGGGACGGGGGCCGTTCGCGGCGGAGGTCAGGGCCAGAGCGGGGCCCGCGGGGCCGGTGCCGACCGGACGGGCGCCGTCCGCACTCCCCGGGGCGGCACCTGCCCCGCGGGCCGCACGGCTCAGCCCTTGGCCGGCTTCTCCTGCGGTGCCTCCCGCAGCAGCGCCGTGAGAAGCCGCACCGCCCCCCTCTTGTGCAGCGGATCATTGCCGTTGCCGCATTTGGGGGACTGGATGCAGGACGGGCAGCCGGACTCGCACTCGCAGGAGGCGATGGCTTCCCGGGTGGCGGTGAGCCACGCGCGGGCGGTGTGGAAGGCGCGCTCGGCGAAGCCCGCTCCACCAGGGTGGCCGTCGTAGACGAAGACCGTGGGCAGGAGCGTGTCGGGGTGGAGCGGCACCGACACACCGCCGATGTCCCAGCGGTCGCAGGTCGCGAAGAGGGGCAGCATGCCGATCGAGGCGTGCTCGGCGGCGTGCAGGGAGCCGCCGAGGATCTCCGGGCCGATCCGGGCCTCGTCCAGCTGGTCCTCGGTCACCGTCCACCACACCGCGCGCGTACGCAGCGTACGAGGAGGGAGGTCGAGTTTCGTCTCGCCCAGCACTTCGCCCGTGATGAGTCGTCTACGGAGGAAGGAGACCACCTGGTTGGTGACTTCGACGGAGCCGTAGCACAGGCGGCCGGCGCCCCAGGGCACCTCGACGTCGGTCTCCAGGACCGAGATGGCGGTGGTGTCGCGGGCGACCGTCGAGTACGGCGGGTCGGCCTGCTCGACCAGGGCGACCGAGTCCTCCAGGTCGAGGGAACGCACCAGGTAGGTGCGGCCCTGGTGCAGGTGCACCGCGCCCTCGTGGACCGTGGAGTGCGCGGCCCCCGCGTCGACCGTGCCGAGCAGACGGCCCGTGCCCGCCTCGACGACCTCGACCGGGCGTCCGCCGGCGCCGCGGATGTCGGTCAGGTCGGCGGCCCGCTCCCGGCGCGTCCAGTGCCAGGACCTGGTCCGGCGGCGCAGCAGCTTCGCGGCCTCCAGCTGCGGCAGCAGTTCCGCGCAGGCGGGGCCGAAGAGGTCCAGGTCCTCCTCGGTCAGCGGGATCTCCGCGGCGGCGGCGCACAGGTGCGGGGCGAGGACGTAGGGGTTGTCGGGATCCAGGACCGTGGATTCGACCGGTTGGTCGAACAGTGCCTCGGGGTGGTGGACGAGGAAGGTGTCCAGCGGGTCGTCGCGGGCCACCAGCACCGCCAGGGCGCCCTGTCCGGAGCGGCCCGCGCGGCCTGCCTGCTGCCACAGGGACGCACGCGTGCCCGGATACCCGGCGATCACGACCGCGTCCAGGCCGGAGACGTCCACGCCCAGCTCCAGGGCCGTCGTGGCGGCGAGGCCGAGGAGTTCGCCGGAGTGCAGGGCGCGTTCCAGGGCGCGGCGCTCCTCGGGGAGATAACCGCCCCGATAGGCCGCGACACGCCGGACCAGGGAGCGGTCGACCTCGGCCAGCCGCTCCTGGGCGATCACCGAGATCAGCTCGGCGCCACGCCGGGAGCGCACGAAGGCGACCGAACGCACGCCCTGCACGGTGAGGTCGGTCAGCAGGTCGGCGGTCTCGGCGGTGGCGGTACGCCGTACGGGTGCACCCCGTTCGCCGTGCAGTTCGGTGAGCGGGGGCTCCCAAAGGGCGAAGACGAGTTCTCCGCGCGGGGAGGCGTCGTCGGCGACCTCGACGACCGGCAGGCCGGTCAGCCGACGGGCGGCGACGGCGGGCTCGGCGGCGGTCGCGGAAGCCAGCAGGAAGACGGGTGAGGCGCCGTAGCGGGCGCACAGGCGGCGCAGCCGGCGCAGTACCTGGGCGACGTGCGAGCCGAAGACGCCCCGATAGGTGTGGCACTCGTCGATGACGACGTACTTGAGCGCCTTCAGGAAGGAGGACCAGCGGGGGTGGGAGGGCAATATGCCGCGATGCAGCATGTCGGGGTTGGTGAGGACGTAGTTCGCGTACTGGCGGATCCACTCGCGTTCCTCGAACGGCGTGTCGCCGTCGTACACGGCTGGGCGTACGGCGGTGCCCAAGGTTTGTGAAAGTTCCTTCACCGACCGGCACTGGTCCGCCGCCAGCGCCTTGGTGGGCGCGAGATAGAGGGCGGTGGCGCCACGGCCGTTGGGGGCCTGGGAGCCGTCCAGGAGGGTCGACAGGACCGGCACGAGGTAGGCGAGGGACTTGCCGGAGGCGGTGCCGGTCGCGACGACCACCGACTCGCCGTCCAGGGCGTGCTCGGCGGCCAGCGCCTGGTGGGCCCAGGGGTGCTCGATACCGCACGCCTGTACGGCAGCGATCACTTCCGTGCGAATTCGATCAGGCCAGACGGCATGCCGACCCGCGCGCGGGGGCAAGTGCTCCGTATGAGTGATGCGCGCGGAGCGGCTCGGCCCGGAGGCGAGCCGGTCCAGGACCATGCCCGGAGACGGGCGGGACGCCGGGTCCGCCAGGGGTCGATCGGATCGGTGATTCTTGGCCATCGGCACCGAGTGTGTCACTGGCGTGACGGACAATGGAGCCAAGGCGTCGTGCACGCCTGCCGGTAAGTGATTGAATGCCATCGCGGCTGGCGATGCGTTTCGGGGGCCGCAAGCCGAGGTGTCCCGAGGGGCGACGCTCGATAGCAAGGTGCTGGAGGATCCGTGGACCTGTCCCTGTCGACCCGTACCGTCGGCGATCGTACGGTCGTCGAGGTCGGTGGCGAAATCGATGTATACACCGCGCCCAAGCTGCGCGAGCAGCTGGTCGAGCTGGTGAACGACGGGAATTTCCACCTCGTCGTCGACATGGAGGGCGTGGACTTCCTCGACTCCACCGGGCTCGGCGTGCTGGTCGGCGGCCTGAAGCGGGTACGTGCCCATGAGGGCTCCCTGCGTCTGGTCTGCAACCAGGAGCGCATTCTGAAGATCTTCCGTATCACCGGCCTCACCAAGGTGTTCCCGATCCACACCTCGGTCGAGGAAGCGGTGGCGGCCACCGACTGACTCCGGGCCGGTCGCCGCGTCCGGACCGTCCATCGGTCCGGACGTCGGTAGGTCCCGGCCCCGGGCCGGTTCGTGCCGGGGTCCTGTAGTTCATCAAGGGGTGCGGGCTTCGGTGGCCCCGCCCCTTGGAATCGCACGCCCGTAGTCGCGAGGGGGATGCATGGCCACCGTCGAACTCCGCTTCAGCGCGCTGCCCGAGCACGTCCGGACCGCCCGTCTGGTGGCCGCAGCGGTGGCGCGCAGGGCAGGAGTGGACGAGGCCGCGCTGGACGAGGTCCGGCTCGCCGTGGGCGAGGCCTGCTCCCGCGCCGTCGGCCTGCATCAGAGCCATGCCATCACGGCGCCGGTGAAGGTGGCGCTGATCGAGGAGGAGAAGCAGTTCTCCATCGAGGTCGGCGACGAGGCCCCGCACGCGGTCCCCGCCGAACGGGTGGCCGGCGGTGCCGCCGCGGACGCGGATGTGGAGGCCGAGGAGGACGAGATGGGGCTCGCGGTCATCAGTGGCCTCGTTGACGACGTGGAGGTCACCACGGGCCAGAACGGCGGCCTGATCCGCATGAGCTGGCCCACCGCTCCGCCCGCCGCCGCACTCGTCTGAACCCCGCGCACAGCGCACCGAAGGGCCCTGCTCAGCAGGGCCCTTCGTGCTGCTTCCGGCAGCCTCCCCGAATTCGTGAAGGAATTCACGATCAATACCCCGATAATTTGATCAAGCATCAATGTGGTCGTCAATGCTTTTAGGGCGTTACCGCTTTCGGGTTCCATGGCATGACCTCGATCATTTGCTGAAGAGCACGAGAAGGCCAATTCCGCTTACCGTCCCCTGTTTAGATCACTCGGGGGTACCTACAATCCGTCCACATCTTGAGCTCAGCCCAAGCGTCAAGGAGGACGAATGGCGGGGCTTTCTACCCCTCATCAGTTGGGCCACCCCACAACTCTCGCGGCCGCGGTCCTGACCGACGACAACCGGATCATCGTGGCGGTGATCGCGGCTGTGGCCCTGGCCGCGCTCGTGGTCGCGGGCGTCCTGGTGCGTCAGGTGCTGGCGGCCGGCGAGGGCACCGACAGCATGAAGCAGATCGCCGAGGCGGTCCAGGAAGGTGCCAAGGCGTATCTCGCGCGGCAGTTGCGCACGCTCGGCGTATTCGCCGTCGTCGTCTTCTTCCTGCTCATGCTGCTGCCCGCGGACGACTGGAATCAGCGTGCCGGACGGTCGGTGTTCTTCCTGATCGGTGCGGTGTTCTCGGCCGCCACCGGCTATATCGGCATGTGGCTGGCCGTGCGCAGCAATGTGCGGGTCGCCGCAGCCGCCCGGGAGGCCACCCCGGCCCCCGGCGAACCGGAAAAGGATCTCACCACCGTCTCACACACCGCGATGAAGATCGCATTTCGCACGGGCGGCGTAGTCGGCATGTTCACGGTGGGGCTCGGCCTGCTGGGCGCCTCCTGTGTGGTGCTGGTGTACGCGGCCGACGCGCCGAAGGTGCTCGAGGGCTTCGGCCTCGGGGCCGCCCTGATCGCCATGTTCATGCGTGTGGGCGGCGGCATCTTCACCAAGGCCGCCGACGTCGGCGCCGACCTGGTCGGCAAGGTCGAGCAGGGCATTCCGGAGGACGACCCGCGCAATGCCGCGACCATCGCCGACAACGTGGGCGACAACGTCGGCGACTGCGCGGGCATGGCGGCCGACCTGTTCGAGTCGTACGCCGTCACCCTGGTGGCCGCGCTGATCCTCGGCAAGGCCGCCTTCGGCGACTCCGGGCTCGCCTTCCCGCTGCTCGTACCCGCCATCGGTGTGATCACCGCGATGATCGGCATCTTCGCGGTCGCCCCGCGGCGCGCCGACCGCAGCGGCATGACGGCGATCAACCGCGGCTTCTTCATCTCCGCGGTGATCTCCCTCGCGCTGGTCGCCGTCGCGGTCTTCGTCTACCTGCCGGCGAAGTACTCGGACCTCGACGGCGTCACCGACGCGGCGATCCGGGGCAAGGCCGGCGATCCGCGGATCCTCGCCCTGGTCGCGGTCGCCATCGGTATCCTGCTCGCCGCTGTGATCCAGCAGCTGACCGGTTACTTCACGGAGACCAACCGCCGCCCGGTCCGGGACATCGGCAAGACCTCCCTCACGGGGCCGGCCACCGTCATCCTCTCCGGCATCTCGCTGGGTCTGGAATCGGCCGTTTACACCGCCCTGCTCATCGGCCTCAGTGTGTACGGGGCGTTCCTGCTCGGCGGTACCTCGATCATGCTGGCGCTGTTCGCGGTCGCCCTGGCCGGCACCGGCCTGCTCACCACGGTCGGCGTGATCGTGGCCATGGACACCTTCGGGCCGGTCTCCGACAACGCCCAGGGCATCGCCGAGATGTCCGGTGACGTCGAGGGCGCGGGCGCACAGGTGCTCACCAACCTGGACGCGGTCGGCAACACCACCAAGGCCATCACCAAGGGCATCGCCATCGCCACCGCCGTCCTCGCGGCCTCGGCGCTCTTCGGGTCGTACCGGGACGCGATCACCACCAACGTCCAGGACGTCGGTGCGAAACTCACCGGGCCGGGCGCGCCGCTGAGCCTGTCGCTGGACATCTCGCAGCCCAACAACCTGGTCGGCCTGATCGCGGGCGCGGCGGTCGTCTTCCTCTTCTCCGGACTCGCCATCAACGCCGTGTCGCGGTCGGCCGGTTCGGTGGTCTTCGAGGTACGGCGGCAGTTCCGCGAGCACCCCGGGATCATGGACTACACCGAGAAGCCCGAGTACGGGCGGGTCGTCGACATCTGCACCAAGGACGCCCTGCGGGAGCTGGCCACGCCCGGTCTGCTCGCCGTCATGGCACCCATCTTCATCGGGTTCACCCTTGGCGTCGGCGCGCTCGGCTCCTACCTCGCGGGTGCCATCGGCGCGGGCACACTGATGGCGGTGTTCCTCGCGAACTCCGGTGGTGCCTGGGACAACGCCAAGAAACTGGTGGAGGACGGCCACCACGGCGGCAAGGGCAGCGAGGCCCACGCGGCCACGGTGATCGGCGACACGGTCGGCGACCCCTTCAAGGACACCGCGGGTCCGGCGATCAACCCGCTGCTGAAGGTCATGAACCTGGTCTCGCTGCTCATCGCGCCCGCGGTGATCAAGTTCTCCTACGGCAGCGACAAGAACATCGGCGTACGGATCGCGATCGCGATCCTCGCGCTCCTGGTGATCATCGTCGCCGTGTACGTCTCCAAGCGGCGCGGCATCGCGGTCGGCGACGACGAGAGCACCGAACGGCTCTCCAACTCGGCGGATCCGGCGGTGGTTTCATAGGCCGTCTCAGGAGGGCCTGCTCAACGGGCGGGGGGGGGGGGGGGGGGGGGGGCGCCCCCCCCCCCCGCCCGTTTCCGGTGTGTGGGATCGCCCACGTCGTGAGCCTTCTCTCCCATGGTGTAAAGAGTCACAAAAGATGCCTTGTAGCCCGTTCGGTATACGGAGGGCGGCGGTCCGCCGTGTAGATTCCGGGGGCCGAGAGCCATGGAAGGGACCGATCCGGTGAACAAGAAGCTCGCGGCCGCACTGTCCGGCGGTGCGGTACTGGTAGTGGCGCTGTCGGGGTGCAGCAGCAACAAGGACAGCGGACCCGACCCCAAGCTGGTGGCCTGGGCCAAGAAGGTGTGCGACGCGGTGCCCGCGCAGGACGCGAAGATCAGGGCGGCGAACGCGTCGATCGCCAAGATCGCCACGGACGGCAACCTCCCGCCCAAGACGGCCAAGGAAACGTACTCGCAGGCCTTCCAGGACATGGCCGAGGGCTACAAGGCGCTCGCCGCCGCCATCAGCGACGCCGGGGCGCCCCCCGGGGTCGAGGCCGGCGCCAAGCGGCAGCAGGACGCCGCCAAGAACCTCAACGGCCTCGCCACCTCGTACGCCGACCTGAAGAAGAAGGTCGACGGGCTCGACACCAAGGACCAGGGCAAGTTCGCGAACGGTCTGCACGAGGTCGCCGACCAGACGAAGCAGATCGGCGAGCAGAGCAACAACGGCACCGAGGCGCTGAAGCGGCTGGAGCAGGGCGACGTCCAGGCGGCGATCGCCAAGCAGCCCAGCTGCAAGGTCGCCGCGTCCGCGTCGGCCCCGGCGACGACCGGCTGACGCCGGCGGCAGGGCCGGGACGGGGCTGCGCCGAGGCAGCCTCCGGCAGCCCTCTCGGGCCACAATGGGGGCGTGACTGACACCGGCCTCGCCCCCCTGCCCGCCACCGACCGGCCCGACGCCGCCGCACGCCTGCGCGACGCCCTGCTCGCCGCCTCCTTCACCGTCGACGGGCTGCTCGATCTGCTCGGTGCCCCCGCCTACGCGGCGCTGGCCCGCAGCGAGACCGTGCCCGCCCTGCGGGCCACCCGCGGCGACACGCCGCTGGAGACGCTCGTCCGGCTCTTCCTGCTCCAGCAACCGGCGCCCCACGCGCGCGTGGCGGCCGTTCTGCCGGTGGACGAGGTCCTGGAGAGCGGGTGGCTCACGGACGTGGGCGGCGGCGAGGTGGCCGCGACCGTGGACGTGCGGCCCTTCGGCGGTCCCGGCGGCGAGGACTGGTTCATCGTGTCCGACCTCGGCTGCGCCGTCGGCGGCGCGGGCGGTATCGGGCAGCGCGACGAGGGCGTCGTCCTGGGCGTCGGCGGCGCCTCCACCACCCTCGCCGGCATCACCGTCCGTATGCCCGTCGCCTCCGCGCTCGATCTCGGCACCGGTTCCGGCATCCAGGCGCTGCACGCCTCCCGCCACGCCACGCGCGTGACCGCCACCGACGTCAACCCGCGCGCGCTGCACATCACCGCGCTCACGCTCGCGCTCTCCGGCGCGCCGGCCGCCGATCTGCGCGAAGGGTCGCTTTTCGAGCCGGTCAAGGAGGGCGAGACGTTCGACCTGATCGTGTCCAACCCGCCCTTCGTGATCTCGCCGGGCGCCCGGCTGACGTACCGGGACGGCGGTATGGGCGGGGACGATCTGTGCCGCTCGCTCGTTCAGCAGGCGGGGGAACGGCTGAACGAGGGCGGGTTCGCGCAGTTCCTCGCCAACTGGCAGCACGTCGCGGGGGAGGACTGGCAGGACAGACTCAGGTCATGGGTGCCGCGCGGGTGCGATGCCTGGATCGTGCAGCGCGAGGTGCAGGACGTCACGCAGTACGCCGAGCTGTGGCTCAGGGACGCCGGCGACCACCACGGCGACCCCGCGGAGTACCAGGCGCGGTACGACGCCTGGCTCGACGAGTTCGAGGCGCGCAAGGTCAAGGCCGTCGGCTTCGGCTGGATCACCCTGCGCAGGACCGGGGCCGCCGAGCCCTCGGTCACCGTGGAGGAGTGGCCGCACCCGGTCGAACAGCCGCTCGGAGAGGTGATCCGGGCGCACTTCGACCGGCTCGACTTCCTCCGGGAGTACGACGACGCGGCCCTGCTCGAGGGCCACTTCAGGCTGGCCGCCGAAGTGGTCCAGGAGCAGGTCGGGCTGCCCGGCGCCGAGGACCCGGAGCACGTGGTACTGCGCCAGCACCGCGGGATGCGCCGCGCCACCAAGGTGGACACGGTCGGCGCGGGGTTCGCGGGGGTGTGCGACGGCACGCTGAGCGCCGGCCGCATCCTGGACGCCATCGCCCAGCTCGTCGGCGAGGATCGGACGCTGCTGCGCGACCGCACGCCCGCGCAGATCCGGCTGCTCGTGGAGCAGGGCTTCCTGGAGCCCGTGGTGTGAGGCTACGGCGGCCGGACGGGGTGCCGTAGTCCGGCTCCCCGAGCCGTCGTACCCGTGTCCGGAGATGCCGTCGTATGCCACCGGCACGGGCAGGGACGCGCCGGTGCCGATAAAACGGCCGGAAAAATATGGGTGCGGCGCCGAGCCGGTGCCGTTCGAGTGTGCGTTCGGTGACGTGCCGACCTTCCGTTCACCCCGATGCCGCCCGTCCGTTTCCCGCGCGTGCCACCCTCCCGGCGCTGGATACGGGCGGACGGTGCGGAAGGGCTGGGCGGGGTCATGGAGAGCGGGCCGGCGATCTTCGCGGGAGTGGTGTTCGCCCTGTTCGGGAGCGCTCTGCTGGTGTGGACCGGTACCCGGCTGCGGCGCCGTGAACCGGTCGCCCACGGTGTGAACCCGGTCGCATCGGCCGGCCTCGCCGGTGCCGTCGGTGTCGCCGCGCTGACCCTCGGCGCGTACTGCCTCACCCGCCTCTGACGTCGGCGGCCGTAGTGCCGCACGGGTAATTGCGAGTAAGGGGAGCGTCACGCTCCGGACAGGTGACGAGGGGGTGCCGAAGACTCCGGGCGGCAGGAATGCCGGTAGTCGGGTTACCGTTCGAGTGGCCGTTGTGGGCTTTTCCCGTTTGACACGAGGGCGGGATGTAGCGTCACACTCCGCAGCGTCACACGAGCCAGAAGCACGCCGCGACCCCGGGACGAAGGCCCTGGGGAGGCCCCAGCGTCAACCGGAGAGAAGAGCGAAGTTGTCCCCGACCAGCGAGACCGCACAGGGCGGCCGCCGACTCGTCATCGTCGAGTCGCCTGCCAAGGCGAAGACGATCAAGGGCTACCTCGGCCCCGGCTACGTAGTCGAAGCGAGCGTCGGGCACATCCGTGACCTTCCCAACGGCGCCGCGGAGGTGCCGGAGAAGTACACCGGTGAGGTCCGTCGCCTCGGTGTGGACGTCGACCATGACTTCCAGCCGATCTATGTGGTCAACGCCGACAAGAAGGCGCAGGTCAAGAAGCTCAAGGACCTCCTGAAGGACTCCGACGAGCTGTTCCTCGCCACCGATGAGGACCGGGAGGGCGAGGCGATCGCCTGGCACCTCCAGGAGGTCCTCAAGCCGAAGATCCCCGTCAAGCGGATGGTCTTCCACGAGATCACCAAGGACGCGATCCGCGAGGCCGTCGCCAACCCGCGCCAGCTCAACCAGAAGCTGGTCGACGCCCAGGAGACCCGCCGCATCCTCGACCGCCTCTACGGCTACGAGGTCTCGCCGGTCCTGTGGAAGAAGGTCATGCCGCGCCTGTCGGCCGGCCGTGTCCAGTCGGTCGCGACCCGGCTCGTCGTGGAGCGGGAACGCGAGCGCATCGCGTTTCGGTCCGCCGAGTACTGGGACCTGACGGGCACCTTCGCGACCGGCCGGGCAGGTGACCCGAGCGACCCGTCGTCGCTCGTCGCCCGCCTGCAGACCGTCGACGGCAGGCGGGTCGCGCAGGGCCGCGACTTCGACTCCGTCGGACAGCTCAAGAGCGCGAACACCCTCCACCTCGACGAGGCGAACGCCCGCGCCCTCGCCGCCGCCCTGGAGAACACCCGTTTCTCCGTGCGCTCCGTCGAGTCCAAGCCGTACCGCCGCTCGCCGTACGCCCCGTTCCGTACGACGACGCTGCAGCAGGAGGCCAGCCGCAAGCTCGGCTTCGGCGCGAAGGCGACCATGCAGGTCGCGCAGAAGCTGTACGAGAACGGCTACATCACGTACATGCGTACGGACTCCACGACGCTGAGCGAGACCGCGATCGCGGCCGCCCGCGCCCAGGTCACGCAGCTGTACGGCGCCGACTACCTGCCGCCGCAGCCGCGCACCTACGCCGCCAAGGTCAAGAACGCGCAGGAGGCGCACGAGGCGATCCGCCCCTCGGGTGATCGTTTCCGCACCCCCGCGGAGACCGGCCTGACCGGCGACCAGTTCAGGCTCTACGAGCTGATCTGGAAGCGGACCGTCGCCTCCCAGATGAAGGACGCGACGGGCAACTCCGTCACCGTGAAGATCGGCGGCACCGCCGCCGACGGCCGGGACGTCGAGTTCAGCGCCTCCGGCAAGACGATCACCTTCCACGGCTTCCTGAAGGCCTACGTCGAGGGCGCGGACGACCCGAACGCGGAGCTGGACGACCGCGAGCGCAGGCTTCCGCAGGTCGCCGAGGGCGACGCGCTGTCCGCCGAGGAGATCACGGTCGACGGGCACGCCACCAAGCCCCCGGCCCGCTACACCGAGGCCTCCCTGGTCAAGGAGCTGGAAGAGCGCGAGATCGGCCGCCCGTCGACGTACGCGTCGATCATCGGCACGATCCTCGACCGCGGCTACGTGTTCAAGAAGGGCACGGCCCTGGTGCCGTCCTTCCTGTCCTTCGCCGTGGTCAACCTCCTGGAGAAGCACTTCGGGCGGCTCGTCGACTACGACTTCACCGCCAGGATGGAGGACGACCTCGACCGCATCGCCCGCGGTGAGGCGCAGGCCGTGCCGTGGCTGAAGCGGTTCTACTTCGGCGAGGGCCACAACGGCGTCGGCAGCGCGGCCGAGGCGGGCAACGGCGACGGGGACCACCTCGGTGGCCTCAAGGAGCTGGTGACCGACCTGGGCGCGATCGACGCGCGCGAGGTGTCCTCGTTCCCGGTGGGCAACGACATTGTGCTCCGCGTCGGCCGCTACGGCCCCTACATCGAGCGCGGCGAGAAGGACTCCGAGGGTCACCAGCGCGCGGACATCCCCGAGGATCTGGCACCGGACGAGCTGTCCGTCGAACTGGCCGAGGAGCTGCTGGCCAAGCCGAGCGGCGACTTCGAGCTGGGCGCCGACCCGGAGACCGGCCACCAGATCGTCGCCAAGGACGGCCGCTACGGCCCGTACGTGACGGAGATCCTTCCCGAGGGGACACCGAAGACGGGCAAGAACGCGGTCAAGCCGCGTACGGCCTCCCTCTTCAAGTCCATGTCGCTGGACACGGTGACCCTCGAGGACGCGCTGAAGCTGATGTCGCTGCCGCGTGTCGTCGGCACCGACGCCGACGGCGTGGAGATCACCGCGCAGAACGGCCGCTACGGCCCGTACCTGAAGAAGGGCACGGACTCGCGCTCGCTGCAGTCCGAGGACCAGCTCTTCACGATCACGCTGGAAGAGGCGCAGGCGATCTACGCCCAGCCGAAGCAGCGCGGTCGTGCGGCCGCCAAGCCGCCGCTGAAGGAGCTGGGCGACGACCCGGTCTCCGGCAAGCCGGTCGTGGTCAAGGACGGCCGCTTCGGCCCGTACGTCACCGATGGCGAGACCAACGCGACCCTGCGCTCCGGCGACAGTGTGGAAACGATCACTCCGGAGCGCGGCTTCGAGCTGCTCGCCGAGAAGCGGGCGAAGGCGCCTGCCAAGAAGACGGCGAAGAAGGCCACGGCCAAGAAGGCCGCGCCGGCGAAGAAGACCGCCGCCAAGAAGACGGCGGCGAAGAAGACGACCGCGGCCGCCAAGAAGACCACGGCGAAGAAGACGACCGCCAAGAAGGCGACGGCTTCGAAGGCCACGGCTTCCGGCGCGGAGGACTGACATTCCGTCGGATCGGCGCTCCGTCGGATCGGGGCTCCGTCGGATCGGGGCTCCGTCGGACCGACGCTTTGTCGGACCGACGGTGCGTCTGACCGGCCCCCGGTCCGTCAGCGCGGCTTCGGGAAACGCACGCCCCGGCACCACTGTGGTGTCGGGGCGTGCGGACGTATGGGCGGCTTTGGGCCTGTCCGGCGGTTCAGGCCGGCTCCAGGCGACGGTGTGGCCGGTACAGGGCGCGCGATGCCCCCGCGATTCCGGCGTGATCCGCCGGACAGGCCATAGGTGTGGTGTCGGTGCCTGCGGATAGGCTGAACGCATGACGCGAGCCGAGCAGCCAACGGCCCCCACCACAGCACCGGACGACGCCCTGGTCGCGGACTCCCGCGAGCGCGCCGTCCGTTCCCTGCTGCGCCGACCGCAGTTGAGGCGCCTGTGGAGCGCACAGCTCGTGAGCGGTGTCGGTGACGCCCTCGCGCTACTGGTGCTGGTCCTCCTCGTCCTACAGGCGGCCATCACCGAGGGTTCCTTCGGCGGTGGCTACCGAGGCGTGGGGTTCGCGGTGGCGACCGTCTTCGCCGCCCGCATCCTCGCCACGCTCCTCTTCGGCGCGGTCCTCCTCGGCCCGCTGACCACGCTCACCGCCCAGGAGGGCCCGCTCGACCGCCGCTGGACCATGGTCGGCGCCGACGGCCTGCGGACCGCGCTGCTGATCGTCGCCCCCCTGTGGATCGACTGGAGCCCGGGCAACGCACTCGCCATCCTGCTGGTCACCGTCTTCGTCGTCGGCGTCGCCGAGCGGCTGTGGGCGGTGTGCCGGGAGAGCGCGGCCCCCGCCCTGCTGCCCACCCCGCCCCCGGAAGGGGCGACGGTACGACCGCTGCCGGACCACCTGGACGCCCTGCGCCGCCTGTCGCTGCGCACCAGCTTCCTGGCCGTCCCGCTGGCGGCCGCCGCACTCGTCGTGGCCGCGCTGCTCAACAACCTGCTCGGCACCGGTGTCGCCTGGTTCGACCAGCACCACGCGGCCCTCGGGGCGTATGTGGCGGCGGGACTCTTCGCCGCGTCCCTGTCCTTGCTGACCTTCCTGGAGCTGCCCGACACGCGCACCCCGCGCGCGCGGTCCCCGCTGGAGGGCCTGCGCCGACCGCGTACCGGCACCGGCGTCGACAAGGGCCGTACGGGCGCGATCCCGCTGCTCGTCCCGGCCTGTGCCGCCGTGGCCGGAGCCATCGCCGCCGCCGTCGCGGTGTGCGTGCTGCACGCCACCGACCTGGGCGGCGGCCCGGTGCTCTACGGCCTGCTGGTCCTCGGCCTGACCGGCGGGGTCGCCGTCGGCATCCGCACGGCCCCCTCGGTGCTGCCCTCGCTCTCGCGCCGTCGGCTCCTCGCCCTCGCGATCGCCGTCACCGGCATCGCCCTGCTGGCGGCCGGCCTCGTCCCGGACGTCACCACCGTCCTGCTGATCGTCACGCTGGCCGGCGTCGCCGCGGGCGTGGCCGCCAACACCGGGCACGCGCTGCTCGACCAGGAGACCGAGGAGTACCGCAGGGCTCGCGTCACCGAGCACCTGCACGCGGTGGTGCGGGTCTTCATAGCGCTGGGCGCCCTGATCGCGCCCCTGGTCGCCGGTCTGATCGGCCGGCACCGGCTGGAGAACGGACGGTTCGTCTTCGCGCACGGCGGTGCCTCCTTCACGCTGATGCTGGTCGGCGCGCTGCTGCTGCCGGTGGCCGCGCTGGTGCTCGCGAAGGTGGACGACCGCTCCGGCATCCCGCTGCGGCAGGACCTCAAGGACGCGCTGCTGGGCGGCGACGACCCGGACACGGTCCCGGCGACGAACGGCTTCTTCATCGCCCTGGAGGGCGGCGACGGAGCCGGTAAGTCCACTCAGGCCGAGGCGCTCGCGGAGTGGATCCGCGCCAAGGGCCACGAGGTCGTGCTCACCCGTGAGCCGGGGGCCACCCCCGTGGGCAAGCGGCTGCGCTCGATCCTGCTGGACGTCTCCTCGGCGGGCCTGTCGCACCGCGCGGAGGCGCTGCTGTACGCGGCCGACCGGGCTGAGCACGTCGACACCGTCGTACGGCCCGCCCTGGAGCGCGGCGCGGTCGTCATCTCGGACCGGTACATCGACTCGTCCGTGGCCTACCAGGGCGCGGGCCGCGATCTGTCCCCGACCGAGATCGCCCGCATCAACCGCTGGGCGACCAACGGGCTCGTCCCGCACCTCACCGTCCTGCTGGACGTCTCCCCGGAGACCGCCCGCGAGCGGTTCACCGAGGCGCCGGACCGGCTGGAGTCGGAGCCGGCCGAGTTCCACGCGCGCGTGCGGGCCGGTTTCCTCACGCTCGCCGCCTCCGACCCCGGCCGCTACCTGGTCGTGGACGCCGGACAGGAGCCCGAGGCCGTCACCACCGTGATCCGGCACCGGCTCGACACCGTGCTGCCGCTGTCCGAGGCCGAGATCAAGGCCCAGGAGGAGGCCCGGAAGAAGGCCGAGGAGGAGGCGCGCCGCAAGGCCGAGGAAGAGGCCGCGCGCAAGGCCGAGGAAGAGCGCCTGGAGCGCGAGCGCCAGGAGCAGCTCGCCAAGCTGCGTGCCGAGGAGGAGGAGCGCAAGCGCCGCGAACTGGAGGAGGCGCAGCGCCGCGAGGCCGAACGGCAGGCGGAGGAGGCCAGGCAGCGGGCCGAGGAAGCGCGTCGGCGAGCCGAGGAGGAGCGACAGCGGCTTCTCGCGGAGGAGCAGGCCCGCGCCGAGGAGGAGGCCCGACGCCAGGCCGAGGAGGAGCGGCGGCGCAAGCAGGCCGAGGAGGAGGCCAGGCTGCGTGCCGAGGAAGAGGCACGGCAGGCCAGGCTCCGCGCCGAGGAGGAAGCGCGGCGCCTGGAGAAGCAGCGCAAGGCCGAGGAGGCGTTGCTGCGCGCCGAGGAGGCCCGCCGCCAGGCGGCCGCGGCCGCGGCCTCGGCCGACGCGGCGGCCCGCCGGCCCAGCACCCCGCAGCCGACGGTGCCGCGCGTGACCCCGGGCGCGGCGACCGGGCCGGCACCGGTGGGGTCGCCGGGCGCGGAGGCGACGGTGCCGACGCCGGCCGTGTCTCCGGGCACCGAGGAGACGACCGTGCTGCGGCCGGTGCGCGAGGAGCGGGCCGACGGCGCTCGCAGGGCCGGGTCCGCTCCCGACTCCGAGGTGACGGCCGAGCTGCCGCAGCCGCCGGTCGCCTCCGGTGCGGTGGACGAGACGGCGGTGCTGCCGCCGGTGGCTGCGGGTGCGGTGGACGAGACGGCGGTGCTGCCGCCGGTGGCTCCGGGTGCGGCCGACGAGACCGCCGTACTGCCCCCCGTTCGGGGTGGTGACCCGGCGGGCCGGGTGCCACCCGGCTTCTTCCGGGACGAGCGGTCCGCGGCGGGCTCCGACGGCTTGGCGGACCGTACGCGCGAGATGCCGCAGGTGGACGCCGACGGCACGCCCCGTCGCAGGCTCCGCCCCGACTGGGCCGAGGAGACCCCGCTGGACGACCTGCCGACCCTGGCGGACGAACTGCTGGGGTCGTACGACGAGCAGGAGCACGGGGACGCCGGCGAGGACCAGGGCCGCCGGGGCCGCGGCCGTCGCGGCTGAGCGGCAACACGGGAGCACCGGGAGGGCGGTGCCCGGCGGAGCACTTCGTGGCACCGACGGGCCCGCCCTTCGTCGTCGCCGGGTCGCCGGCCCCGGAGGCGACCCCGGCCGGTCGCCGGCCCGGAAGTCGCCACCGGCCGCCCGCGTTGTCAGTGCCCACCCGCACAATGGATCCCGGAACGCGCAGTGTGACGGAAGGGCGGCGTGACCCATGACCGTGTGGGACGACCTCGTCGGGCAGGAGAAGGTGAGCGCGGTGCTCGACGCCGCCGCGCGGGACGCCGACGCCCTCGTCACGGCCGTCGCGGCGGGCGAGCCGCTGCCGGACGCGTCGAAGATGACCCACGCCTGGCTGTTCACGGGACCGCCCGGAGCGGGTCGCAACCAGACGGCACGGGCGTTCGCCGCGGCCCTGCAGTGCGTGAGCCCCGACCGCGCCCTCGGCGGTTCTCCCGGCTGCGGGTTCTGCGACGGCTGCCACACCGCGCTGCTCGGCACCCACGCGGACGTCAGCACGGTCGCCGCCGTGGGCGCCGAGATCCTGGTGAAGGACATGCGGGACACGGTCCGCAAGTCGTTCACCTCCCCGGCGAACGGCCGCTGGCAGATCATCCTGGTCGAGGACGCCGAGCGGCTGAACGAGAAGTCGGCCAACGCCGTCCTCAAGGCCGTGGAGGAGCCCGCCCCGCGCACGGTCTGGCTGCTGTGCGCTCCCTCGATCGAGGACGTCCTGCCCACGATCCGCTCCCGCTGCCGCCACCTGAACCTGCGCACGCCTTCCGTGGACGCGGTCGCCGACATGCTCGTACGCCGTGACGGCATCGAGCCCGAGGTCGCCGCGGCCGTCGCCCGAGCCACCCAGGGCCATGTGGACCGGGCCCGCCGGCTGGCCACCGACCCGGCGGCCCGCGAGCGCCGCGCCGCAGTGCTCAAGCTCCCCCTGCGCCTGGACGAGGTGGGCGCCTGCCTCAGGGCGGCCCAGGAACTGGTCGACGCGGCCGCCGAGGACGCCAAACAGCTCGCCGAGGAGACGGACGGCAAGGAGACCGAGGAGCTGAAGACGGCGCTGGGCGCGGCCCAGGGCGGGCGGATGCCGCGCGGTACGGCGGGCGTGATGAAGGACCTCGAGGACATGCAGAAGCGCCGCAGAACGCGCACGCAGCGCGACAGCCTCGACGTCGCCCTCGGTGACCTCACGGGCTTCTACCGCGACGTCCTCGCCCTCCAGCTGGGCTCACGGGTCGCGATCGCCAACGGAGACGCCGAGGACGCCCTGGAGCGACTGGCCCGCGGCAGCACCCCCGCGTCCACGCTCCGCCGCATCGAGGCGATCGCCGCCTGCCGCGAGGCCCTGGACCGCAATGTGGCTCCGCTGCTGGCGGTGGAGGCGATGACGATGGCCCTGCGGGCGGGGTGAGCCGGGCGTACGGTGGTTGACGGACCGCGTCCCTCGTACGAGGCGACAGTCCGCACGCACCGCGCCCATCCCGTCGCACAGCGTTACGCTCGCCTGATGCACACCTGGCCATCCCCCCGCCGGAACCGTCGTACCCGGACTCGGACCGCAACCCGGACCCGCAACCGACCCCGGGCGAGGGCGCGCGTCACGGGCACCTTGATCGCGGCCGCCGCACTGCTCGTGTCCGCCTGCTCCTCCGGGAGCTCGAGCACATCGGCCGGCGGTGCGGCGGAGGCGGCGCTGGCCGCGCTCCCGCGTGCCACACCGTCGGCGCTGTCGTCGTACTACACCCAGCACCTGCGCTGGCACAGCTGCGGTGTCCCCGGCTTCCAGTGCGCCACGATGAAGGCCCCGCTGGACTACGCCAAGCCCGGCGCGGGCGACGTCCGGCTCGCCGTCGCCCGCAAGAACGCCACCGGCAAGGACAGGCCGCTCGGCTCGCTGCTGGTCAACCCGGGCGGTCCCGGCGGCTCGGCGATCGGCTACCTCCAGCAGTACGCGGGCATCGGCTACCCCGCCGAGATCCGCGCCCGCTACGACATGGTCGCGATGGATCCGCGGGGCGTCGCCCGCAGCGAGCCGGTCGAATGCCTCGACAGCCGCCGGATGGACGCGTACACCCAGACGGACGCCACCCCTGACGACCAGAAGGAGACGAACGCGCTGGTCGGGCAGTACAAGAAGTTCGCCGACAGCTGCGGGGCGCACTCGGCGCGGCTGCTGCGGCACGTGTCCACCGTCGAGGCGGCGCGGGACATGGACATCCTGCGGGCGGTGCTCGGCGACGCCAAGCTCAGCTATGTGGGGGCGTCGTACGGCACCTTCCTCGGCGCGACGTACGCCGGTCTGTTCCCGGACCGGGTGGGCCGCCTGGTGCTGGACGGGGCGATGGACCCCTCCCTCGACGCCCGCAAGCTCAACCTGGACCAGACGGCGGGCTTCGAGACGGCGTTCCAGGCGTTCGCGAAGGACTGTGTACGCCACCCCGACTGCCCGCTCGGCGGCAAGGGCACGACGCCCGTGCAGGTCGGCGACCACCTCAAGGCCTTCTTCCGCAAGCTGGACGCCCACCCCGTCCCGGCGGGTGGCCGCATGCTCGGCGAGTCACTGGCCACCACCGGAGTGATCGCGGCGATGTACGACCAGGGCGCCTGGGAGCAGCTGCGCGGGGCGCTGACCTCGGCGATGAAGGACTACGACGGCGCAGGCCTGCTCGCCCTCTCCGACAGCTACTACGAACGCGACGCCGACGGCCACTACAGCAACCTGATGATGGCCAACGCCGCCGTGAACTGTGTCGACCTGCCGCCCGCCTTCACCACCCCCGAGCAGGTGGAAAAGGCCCTCCCGGAGTTCGAGAAGGCGTCACCGGTATTCGGCGACGGCCTGGCCTGGGCCTCGCTGAACTGCGCGTACTGGCCGGTGAGGGCCACGGGCGAGCCGCACCGGATCGAGGCCAAGGGCGCGGCGCCCATCGTCGTGGTCGGCACCACCCGAGACCCGGCGACCCCCTACCCCTGGGCCAAGTCCCTCGCCCGCCAGCTCTCCTCGGCTCGCCTCCTGACCTACGTCGGCGACGGCCACACCGCCTACGGCCGGGGCAGCACGTGCATCGACTCGGCGATCGACACCTACCTCCTCCACGGCACCCCGCCGGCCCCCGGAAAGCGCTGCTCATAGTGCCCCGACCGGCCCCGGGGTCCACCTCTCCGGGGCTGGTACGAAGCACCCCCGGAAACTGTGTAGACTTACCGGCGTTGCTGATCGCACCATAGTGCGGACAGCGCGCCGCTTTAGCTCAGATGGCCAGAGCAACGCACTCGTAATGCGTAGGTCTCGGGTTCGAATCCCGAAAGCGGCTCCGGCGAAGGCCAGGTCACGTAGCTCGTGGTCTGGCCTTTTTGTTGCCGGTAGAACGTGCCCTCCCGGCGTCGACGCGCGGGGAGGCTGAAGCCGCCTCGGACCGTGGGGCGGCCCCGCCGAGCGCGCGCCCTCACGATCCGTACGCGCCCCGGGGTCAGCTCGCGCTCATGCCGCGTTCCGGCCACTGCGACCGCTCGTCGTACACGGAATTGATCTTCCGGGAGGCCTTGAGGAAGGTGTAGTCGATGTCTCCGTCGTCCGGCCGGGCCGTCCTCGTGTGCGTGTTCATCGTCAGGAGCCGGGTCATCTCCGCCGGGTCCTCACCGAAGGAGTAGCGGACCACCGCCCCGTCCTCGGACTCCTTCTTGAAGTAGACGAGGGAGGCCATCACCACTCACTTTCGAAGTCTTCGCGCTTGTTCAGCGGAACCTGGCTCTGCCAATTGTAGGTTTCGTTGGCCACCCGATGGGCCTCCTGGTAGGTGGCCCCGGGGTGTTCGCGCAAGTAGCTCAGCTCGGTGAGCTCGTGCTCCAGCAATACGTGGTCCTCGGGCAGCGCGTTGCCGGAGCGAAGGCGGATCCAGGCGTCCGCGATCTCGGCGTCCGCGTCGAACTTCCGGACGACGACCTGACCCGTCTCGTAGTCCTCGATCGGGTGCTCCGTGTCGAAGACGTGCTTCTTGATCGAGGCGATCTCCTCCTCGGAGAACCCGGTGGACCCGTTCGCGCGCCGCACGCCCTGGGTGTTCCGGCTGATGGCCTCGACGTCGCGCGGGTTCTGCAGGAAGTCCTCGTAGGCCGACTCCGCCCATCTCGTCTGAGCCGGGTCGTCGAGGATGTCGCGCGGGCGGCGCCGGGCTCCGGTGAGCCATTCGTCGTTGAAGCGCGGGGCCGGGACGGTGGACAGGCCGTCGAGGTCGCTGCCCACTCCCCGGAACAGGTTCCGGACGCCTCCGGCTCCGACGGTGGCCCGGATGCCGCCGGCCCCGGCGCCGAGGAGGCCGCCGAACGCCATGCCGGAGAGCGCGGAGTCGCTCGCCTCGTCCAGGCTGAACCCGCCCTGCAGACCTGCGGAGATCTTCATCGGCTGGGCCACGGCCAGATCTACGGTGACCGACTCGACGCCGGCGATGGAGGCCGTGGCGAGCGTGGTGCCGGCGATGGTGGCGATCTCCGTCGAGACGGTGACACCGAGCGTGGCCGCGAGGTCGACGATGCCCGCCGTTGCCGCGGCCGCTGCGGCCTCCGAGATGCCCGCCGTGAAGATGGCCAGAGCGGTACCGGCGACGATCGTCGCGCCGACGATCTCCAGCTCCTGCTCCAGCCTCTTGGTCGCGGCGTGCACGGCATCGGCGTACTTGTCGAGCGCCTTCGCCATGTCCCGGGAACCGTCGATCACGTCCCGGAGCCAGCCGTGGCCGTCGCGGTAGTAGCGTCGCCAGAACGGGTCGTCGAAGGCGGCGATCGCCTCGCCCTTGTTGTGCTCGATGATGCCGCGGGCCGACCTGTTCGCGGCGGCCGTCACCTCTTCGATGTCGTCGGCGAAGTCCCGCCACGCCTTGGCCGCGTCCCGCAGTCCGCCCTCGTCGGCCGCCGGCCACCACATGCCGGTGACGTCCTGGACGATCTCCTTCGCCTTGTCCGCGGCACTCACTTGGCGGCGTCACCGCCCTTGACGCTGATCCTGCTGAACATCGAGCGCACGAGTTCCTCGTTGGCGATGTGGCCGTCGGCCATGTCGCTCATGGCCTCGTGGATGCTCTGCAGCCCCTGGGAGAGGATGTCGGCGGCGTTCTCCATCTTCTTCACCAGCGGGCCGTAGTGCTTGTGGAACTCGGTGCCCTGCTCGTCGTCACCCCACGGCGAACCGGCCGCCGCGAGGCCGGCCTTGAGCTTCGTGAGCGCCTTGGCCAGGTCCGTGCTGTGGGTGTGGAAGTGCGGTGCCGTCGCCTTCAGATCGGCGATCTTGATCTGGAGTATCTCGCCGCTGTTCGTGTCGCTCATGGCGTCGTCCGTGTCCCCTCCGTCGGCTCGTCGGCCTGCAGACCCTAGTTGATCAAGGTCGTTTGCGGCCGCGAACTCCCCAAAGGGACAGTAAAGGTCCGATCAAGGCTACGCATCCTCGTGTGTGAGCGGGGCCTCGGAGTCGGGGGAGACGCAGTGCTTCAGCAGTGTGGAGACCGACCCGTCGACGAGGCGGTAGCGGACGACCCGGCCGTCCTTCACGCCTTCGACGACGCCAGGTCGGCACCAAGGCGTTCGGCATCGGTCTGGGCGTCACGGCGTACACGCTCGGCATGCGGCACGCCTTCGACGCGGACCACATCGCCGCGATCGACAACACCACCCGCAAGCTGATGGCCGACGGCAAGCGGCCGGTGTCGGTGGGCTTCTGGTTCGCGCTCGGCCACTCGAGCGTTGTGGTCGTGATGGCCGCGCTGGTCGCCGGCGGCGCGAAGCTGGCGGGCACCTTGATGAACGACGGCTCCCGGACCCACCAGGTCCTCGGCACCATCGGCACCACGGTCTCCGGCTCCTTCCTGTACCTCATCGCCGCCCTGAACCTCGTCGCGCTCTTCGGCATCCTGCGCGTCTTCAAGGCGATGCGGGGCGGACGCTACGACGAGGCGGAGCTGGAGGCGCACCTCGACTCGCGCGGCTTCATGAACCGGATTCTGGGCCGGCTCACCAAGTCCATCCGCCGGCCGGGCCAGATGTTCCCGCTCGGCTTCCTCTTCGGCATCGGCTTCGACACCACGACCGAGGTCCTGCTCCTCGCCCTGGCCGGCAACGGTGCCGCCGCCGGCCTCCCGTGGTACGCGGTGCTGTGTCTGCCGTTGCTGTTCGCGGCCGGCATGAGCCTGTTCGACACCCTCGACGGCACGTTCATGAACTTCGCGTACCAGTGGGCGTTCTCCAACCCGGTGCGCAAGGTCTTCTACAACCTCACCATCACCGGCCTGTCCATCGCGGTGGCCTTCTTCGTCGGCACCATCGAGCTGGTCGGCGTCCTGCACGACAAGCTCGGTCTGCGGGACGACGTCACGGGCTGGATCGCGGGGCTGGACCTGGACAACGTCGGCTACGTCATCGTCGGCCTGTTCGTGGCCGTCTGGGCCCTGGCTGTCGGGTACTGGCGCCTGGCCAAGGTCGAGGAGCGCTGGGCCGCACGCGCCGCCGACACGGGCTGACGGCCTCCCGGCCGGCGGCGGCTGTCGGTGGCTGTCGGTGGCTGTCGGCGGCTGTCGGCGGCTGTCGGCGAGAGCCTTCAGGAGGCGGAACCCCGAGGCGGAACACGTCCGACCCGGGGTCTCGAAGAGCCCGTCGCCCGCCCCGGCAGCTGGGGCGCCGACCAAGGGCTCAGCCGATGGTGACCTTCAGGATGCGGCCCTGGTCGGGGCCGTTGCTGGAGCCGAGCCACAACTGGTCGGTGCCCGGCACCTTGGCCGGCGCCCGCAGCCGGCCGTGGACACCGGTGTAGGAGGACTTCGCGGTGCCGACGTCCTTGCCGGTCGCGTCGATCGGCAGCCGCCACAGCCGCCACAGCCGCCACAGCCGCTGCCCGCGCAGCGTGGCGTGGCGAGGCAGAAGCGTGGGATGACTCCTGCCAGGAGTATTGAGGGCTCGTCGACGCGGCAGCCACCTGGGTGGCCCATCCTGCTGCGAGGGGAATCGACCGCGGCGGCACGGGCGCGTCGGCCCCGGGCCGCAGGCCTCCCGGGCCGGCGCACCCGCTCTCGTTCCGCGTGGCCGTATGCGGCGCCGGGGAAGGCGGGAACAAAACAGCGGCAAAAGAGCCGCAAAGTGACTCCGCGTCAGGTGAACGCGCGCCGCTGAGGCAACATCTTGGTGAACGGCGAGCGCCGCGCGGTCAGGACGCCGGTGCCGCCGTATGCCGGATGGGGTGAGGGGCGTGGTGGAGCCGAGGATCGCCGTTGCTGTGGTGACCATGGGCAACCGGCCCGCCGAAGTCGACGCCCTGCTGGAGTCCGTGGCCAAGCAGGACGTGGCCCCCGCCCGCGTCGTCATCGTCGGCAACGGCTGCCGGCTGCCCGAGTTCGCCCGGCGGCTTTCCCTGCCGGGTGAGGTGACCACCATCGACGTCGAGGAGAACCTCGGCTGCCCGGGCGGCCGCAACGTCGCCCTGGCCCGGCTTCGCGAGTACGGCGACATCGACGTCGTGGTCGAACTGGACGACGACGGACTGCTCGTCGACGCCGATGTGCTGCGCCGGGTGGGGGAGCTGTACGCCACCGACCCGCACCTCGGCATCGTCGGCTTCCGGATCGCCGACGAGCACGGCGAGACCCAGCAGCGGCATGTTCCCCGGCTCGGCAAGTCCGACCCCCTGCACGGGGGTTACGTCACCGGCTTCCTCGGCGGCGGGCACGCCTTCCGCATGGCGATGCTGGCCGAGACCGGGGACTGGCCCGCCGAGTTCTTCTTCGCGCACGAGGAGACCGACCTCGCCTGGCGGGCCGCCGACGCGGGCTGGAAGATCCTCTACGCCCCCGAGCTGCTCCTGCGGCACCCCAAGACCTCCCCGGCCCGGCACGCCATCTACTACCGCGTCAACGCGCGCAACCGGGTGTGGCTCGTCCGGCGCAGGCTGCCCCTGCCGCTCATCCCGGTGCACCTCGGGGCGTGGCTGCTGCTCACCGTCGCCCGCACCCGCTCCCTGGCCGGCCTGCGGGCCTGGTTCGGCGGGTTCGCGGAGGGGCTGCGGGAGCCGGCCGGCGAGCGGCGGCCCATGCGCTGGCGGACGGTGTGGCGGCTGACCCGGCTCGGGCGCCCGCCGGTCCTCTGAGCGAGGGGCCCGGAAGGTACGGGACAGGGCCCCGGTCGTTCACCTCCGCCGACCGGGGCCCTTCTGCGTCCCCGGACCAGGCCTGCGGCGACACTCCCCCGAGTTACGCGACGTGACGCGCGCGCCGTCGGGCCGGATCCGATGGAAAGATCACATCAGGGCTCACCAACGGATCGCTAACATGTGGCCAACGGTTCGTCCGCAGGTCGTGGACCGATTGGCCGGAAGTCGCCGGACGGCGGTGGCGGTAAGCGGGAACCCTAACGGATTCCGGCGCCGACCGGCAGGTGGAAGGTGGCGGGAAACCGTTGTGGACGGGGCGGAATTCCGCCAGGGAACGGCGGGCACGCGCCCGCCGCGCAGCACGGTCGCACGGGACCGCGCGGGAAGGCAGTGGGGCGGCGTGATGCTGCGGTACGAGCTGCGGTTCGGACTGCTGGGACCGCCCGTCCTGTACGACCGACAGCCGTACGGGATTTCGTACGACGCCCCCGGCACCCTCAGCGGCACCCCTGAGCACACCCCCGACAACAGTGTGCGAGCCATCGGCAGCCCCAAGGTCCGCGCCCTGTTCGCCGCGCTGTTGCTGGAGGCGGGCCGGGTCGTGTCGGTCGAGTCGCTGAAGGACGCCCTGTGGGGCGGGGCACCTCCCGTCTCCGCACAGGCCTCGCTGCACAACCACGTCACCCGGTTGCGCCGGCTCCTGGACGACCCCGAGCGGCTCAGGGCCGTCGCGCCGGGTTATCTGCTGCGCGTGGACGACGGCGAGTTGGACGTGCACGTGTTCGACGCCCGGGTGGCCGAGGCGCGCGCCGCGCACGCCCGGCAGGACTGGCCGGAAGTCGTGCGCCCCTGCACGGCCGCCCTCGCGCTCTGGCGCGGCACGCCGCTCAGCGGGCTCCCCGCCGACTTCGGCGGCTACGCCCTCGTGCAGCGCCTGCAGGAGGCGCGACGGCTCCTGCTGGAATGGCGGTACGACGCCGAACTCGCCCTGGGCGGAGCCGAGGTGGCCGGACTCGTCCCGGAGCTGGCGGCCCTGGTCGCCGAGCATCCGCTGCGCGAGGCGTACCACCGCCAGCTGATGCTCGCCCTGCACCGCACCGGCCGCCAGGCCGAGGCCCTGGCCGTCCACCGCGACCTTCGTGCCCGCCTGATCGAGGAACTCGGCATCGAGCCCGGTCCCTCGGTCCGCCAGGCCCATGTGGAGGTGCTGCGCGGCTTCACGCCACCACGGCCCGGGGAGGCGTCGACCGAGGACACGCTGCTCCGGCAGGCACCCGAGCCCACCACCCCCGAACCGGTCCCCGCCGGCGCATCCGGAAGCGGCGGGGACGAGCCAACCGTCCACTGCGCGCCCGGGAGTGCCGACGGCCGGCCGGCTGTCCGCACCGCGCCTGCGGCCGCGCTCACCGGCGGCGAGCCGACGCCCCGCAGCACGCCCGCAACCGCCCCCGACGGCATCTCCGCCGCACCGGGGCCATCCACCCTCGCCGACGGCGCTTCCTCTGAGGGCAAGCGCAGCACAGCCGGTACGGGCGGGAAACCGGACCCGGCCGAAGACCGGGTGCCACCCGCGGACCACGCCCCCGCACCGGCCCAACTGCCCCCGCCGCCCGCCCATTTCACCGGCCGCGGAGCCGAACACCACGAACTGCAGCAGGCCCTCGTCGGCCGGCGGAGCCGACTCGCCGTGATCAGCGGTATGGCCGGTGTCGGCAAGAGTGCCCTCGCCCTGCACGTGGCCCACGGGCTGCGGGAACGTTTCCCGGACGGTCAGCTGTACGTCAACCTGCACGGCGCCACCCCCGGCATGACCCCGCTCACCTCGGCGCAGGCGCTCGCCGCGCTGCTGCGCGACCTCGGCGCCGAGCCCCGCAATGTCCCCGAACACCCGGATGCCGCCGCCGCGTTGCTCCGCTCCCTCCTCGCCCCCGCCCGCATCCTGCTGGTGCTGGACGACGCGGCCAGCGCGGCCCAGGTCCGCCCCCTGCTGCCGGCCGGCCCCGGCTGCGCCGTGATCGTCACCAGCCGCTCGCCGCTGACCGCCCTGGACGGCGCCCGGCGTTTTCCGCTCGGCCCGCTGACCGGCGAGGACAGCGCGGCGCTGCTCCGGGCGGTGAGCGGGCGGGCGGGGCTCGACGCCGGCCATGCGCTGGTCGAGCTGACCGGCAGGCTCCCGCTCGCGCTGCGGGTCGTGGCCGCCCGGCTGGCCGCCCGCCGGGCCCTCACCCCGGACGTGCTGGCCGGGCAGCTGGCCGCCACCGAGGGCCGACTGCACCACCTCGAATACGACGACCTGAGCGTCCGCCGCTCCCTGGCGGTCGCCCACGACGCGCTCGCCGCCGCCGAGCGCGAGGCGGACCGGGACGCGGCCCACGTCCTGCGCCGCATCGGAGCCCTCGACCTGCCCACCTACGGCGCCCCGCTGGTCGCCCGCCTCACCGGCACCGACGCGCGGCGCGCCGAGGCCGCCCTGGACCGGCTGGTCGACGTGGCCCTGCTGGAGGAGACGGCGTACGGCCGCTACGCCCCGCACGACCTGGTCCGTGACTTCGCCCGCGAGCTGGCCGGCAAGAGCCCCGGGCCGGCCACCGGCGCCGATCCGGATCTCATCGCCCTGCGCTGGTACGCCGCGGTCTCCGAGCGCGCCCTCACCGCCATCGTGGAGCCCGGTCTCGACCAGGACGACCGCCGGCGCCCCACCGCCGCCCAGCCGCCCGAGCACGCGGCGGACGTGGCGGCCCTGGGGTCCTTCGAGTCCGCCGAGGTGGCGTTCGCCTGGGGCGATGTGGAGCTGGAGAACATCGTCGCGCTGGTGGAGCGCAACGCCGACACGGCCGATGAGCGGCGGGCCGCCCATCTCTCCCTGCTGGTCCGGCTGTTCTTCCCGTATGCGCAGCGCAGCGGGAGGGTCGCCGAGATGGAGGTGCTGGGGCGGGCCGCGCTCGGCGCCGCGCGGCGGCTCGGGGACGCGGCGGCCGAGGCGTACGCCCTGGGCGATCTCTCGGGCCTGCACTTCCTGACCGGCCGGCAGAACGACGCCCTCGCCCTCACCGACCGCGCCCTGGCGATCTGGCGGCGGCTCGGCGCGTTCTCCAGGATCCGGCGGTGTCTGAACAACCGTGGGCTGCTGCTGGAGGGGCTCGGGCGGTTCGAGGAGTCCGGCGAAGCGCTGCGGCAGAGCCTCGCCTGCTCCCGGCAGCTGAACGACCCCTACGGCGAGGCTGTCACCCGCAGCCACCTCGGCAACCTCTACGAGCACACCGATCCGCGGGCCGCCATCGAGCAGCACCGGCGCTCGCTGGCGATCGGGGACGCGATCGGCGCGGTCATCGTGCAGCACTCGGCGCACTGCAACATCGGCTACGCCCACCTCACGCTCGGCGAACCGGCGGCCGCCGCACGGCACTTCGAGGAGAGCCTGCGCATCCTCGGCGGTCACGGGGACTGGCACGGCGAGTCGCAGACCCGGCTCGGTCTGGTCCGCGCGCTGCGGCAGCTGGGCGAGGCCGAGCGGGCCGCCTGCGAGTGCGCGGAGCTGCTGCGCCGGGCCGACGCCCGCGCCGACCGCTACATGGGCGGTCTGGCCCGCCACCAGCACGGCCTGCTGCTGCGCGCACAGGGGCAGCGGACGGAGGCGCACGACGTCTGGAGCGCGGCCGTCGCCGCGCTGGACGGCACGGACGAGCAGACGGTTCTGGAGGAGCTGCGGGAGCTGCTGGCCGGCGGCCCGACTCGGTGACCGGCGTTCACTTGGCGTCGGCGTAGCACTGCACCACCGCTGTCGTGAACGGGAAGCGCACCGGGGTCTCGCCGAAGGTCAGCCGCCCAGCGAGGTCGGCGGCATCCCGGATGGCCCGGACGACGGTGTCGGCCTCCTCGGCGGGGCAGTGCACGATCACCTCGTCGTGCTGGAAGAACACCAGTTCGGCCCTGAGCTCCGCGCAGGTCCGGCGGAGCGCGGCGAGCAGCAGCAGAGCCCAGTCGGCGGCGCTGCCCTGCACCACGAAGTTCCGCGCGAAGCGGCCCCGCGCACGGGAGTTGGTGGACGCATGACCGGGGGTCCACGCCTGCCCGTCGGCGGTGTCGTCGTCGACGGGGATGCCCGCCTCCTCCTCCGGGTCCTCGCCCGTCCCGGCGGCGGGCGGGCAGGTCCGGCCCAGCCAGGTGCGTACGAGCCGGCCCTCCTCTCCGGCCCGCGCGGCCTCGTCGACGTAGGCCACCGCCTTGGGGAAGCGACGGCGCAGCGCCGCGAGGTTCTTCAGGCCGTCGCCCGAGGTCTGGCCGTAGACCGCGCCGAGCACGGCGAGCTTGGCCTGGTTCCGGTCGCCGGAGAAGGCGCGGTCGGAGACGGACTGGTAGAGGTCGCTCTCGCGGGCGGCCACCTCCATCAGGCCGGGGTCGCGGGAGATGGCCGCCAGCACGCGCGGCTCCATCTGGTCGGCGTCGGCCACGACCAGCCGCCAGCCGGGGTCGGCGACCACGGCCCGCCGGATCACCTTGGGGATCTGCAGCGCGCCCCCGCCGTTGGTGACCCAGCGCCCGGTGACCGTGCCGCCGGCGAGGAACTCGGGCCGGAAGCGGCCGTCGCGGACCCAGTCCTGCAGCCAGGACCAGCCGTGCGCCACCCAGATGCGGTACAGCTTCTTGTACTCCAGCAGGGGTTCGACGGCAGGGTGGTCGAGCGAGGCGATCTCCCAGCGGCGGGTGGACTTCACCTTGATCCCGGCCTGGGCGAAGGCCCTGATCACGTCGGCGGGCAGGTCGGGCCGGACCCGGCGGCCGAAGGCCGCGGACACCTCGTCGGCCAGCTGGGCCAGTCGTCGGGGCTCGCCCCCGCCCGCGTACCGCTCGCCGAGCAGCTCGTGCAGCAGGTCGCGGTGGACCTCGGCGCTCCAGGGGAGGCCGGAGCGGTTCATCTCGGCGGCCACCAGCATCCCGGCCGACTCGGCGGCCGTCAGCAGCCGCATCCGGTCGGGATGGGCGGTCTTCTCGTGCCGCCGCTGCTGGTCGGCGTAGACCGCGAGGAGGTCCTCGAGCGGCAGGCGGGTGCCGCTCGGCTCGAACAGCGGGGACTGGGCGCCCGGTTCGGCCGGGCGCTGCGGCGGGTCGGGCGGTACGGGGCCGCCGCGGAGGCGGGCCAGGGCGGCGGCGGCCGAGCACGGCTCGCCGTACCGGCCCTCGTGGCCCAGCAGGAGGGTTTCGGCGTCCTCGATGTCGTAGCACCGCTCCACTCGCACCCCCGTGGCGAGCAGACGCGGGTAGACCTCGGCGGTCGACCGCCACACCCAGCGCTGCACCTCCGGACGGCTCCGTACCGCCCCGGCGGGATCGCTCTCCCGCCGCACCGGACCGGCGGGCAGCCCGTCCGGGCCGAGGGGGGCGACGTCCACGCCACCGTCCTCGGCCGGCGCGAGAGCCCACCGGTCGGTCATGACTGCGAGTGTGGCAGGCAGCTCTGACAATGGCCTTGACCTGGGGATTCGCCGGTGAAACGGTGTCGCGGGGACGTCTGTGCCGGTCCTGTCGGCGGTCTGCCCCGCAAGCCGTCCCAGTCCGTCTGGGCCCGTCTCAGGGCGTCCCAGTCCGTCTCAGGGCGTCCCAGTCCGTATCAGTCCGTCGCGGCCTCCGCCGCGTCCGACGCCGCCTTCTTGGGCTCCAGCAGGGTCGCCAGCATCCTGCCGACGAACTCCTCGGTCGCCTCCTTGGTGATGCCGAGTCCGTTGAGGATGCCCTCGCCGTTCTCGTGCTCCAGCAGGGCCAACAGGAGGTGCTCGGTGCCGATGTAGTTGTGGCCGAGCCGCAGGGCCTCGCGGAAGGTGAGTTCCAGGACCTTCTTGGCCTCGGGGCCGTAGGGGACGAGGTCGGGGACGTTCTCCGCGGCCGGGGGGAGCGCGGCGCTCGCGGCCTGGCGCACGGAGTCCAGCAGGACGCCCTGCCTGGTGATCGCCTTGGCGGCCACGCCTTCCGGCTCGGCCAGCAGCCCGAGGACCAGGTGCGCGGGCCGGCCCTCCGGGTTGCGGGCCGCCACGGCCTCGTTGTGGGCGGCCATGACCACGTTGCGCGCGCGCGGTGTGTAGCGGCTGAAGCCCTGGCTGAGATCGAGGTCCGCCGACTCCTTGGGCACGAACCGCTTCTGCGCCGCCTGCCGGGTCACGCCCATGCTCCTGCCGATGTCGGTCCAGGACGCGCCCGAGCGGCGCGCCTGGTCCACGAAGTGGCCGATCAGATGGTCGGCCACGTCACCGAGGTGGTCGGCGGCGATCACCGCGTCCTGCAACTGGTCGAGGGGTTCCGGATGAACCTTCTTGATGGCCTCGATGAGGTCGTCGAGGCGTACGGATGCCGTGATGTTCGGATTACTCGCCATGTGTCAACCGTAGGTTGTCACTTCTGGAGTGTCAACCGCTGGTTGACACCCGGGAACTCTCGGTCCGGGCCGGTTACTTGGGCGCGGCAACCAGCCGCACCGCCAGCCCCGTGAACACCGTCCCGCTGAACCAGTCGAGGCCCCGGGCCACCCGTCGGCTCCGCCGCAGCAGCGCGGCGAGCTTCCCGGACAGCAGCCCGACCGAGCCGTCCACCAGCAGTCCCATCACCGTGATCGTGAAGCCCAGGACCAGGAACTGCTCGCGTACGTGGCCCAGGCCGGGGTCCACGAACTGCGGCAGGAAGGAGACGTTGAAGAGGATCACCTTGGGGTTGAGCAGATTGGTGACGGCTCCCCGCCAGAAGGCCCGCCGACGCCCGTGCCGCCAAGCGGCCTCCGCGCCGACCGGAACACCGTCGCCGCGGAACGCCTACACGGCGAGGAACAGCAGATAGGCCGCGCCCGCCCAGCGCAGCACGTGATAGAGCGTCGGCAGGGTCAGGAACAGCGCCGACAGCCCGAGCGCCGCGGCGACCGCGTGCACGAACATCGCGCAGGCCACCCCCGCGGCGGCCGTCACGCCCGTCAGGGGGCCGCCCCGGCCGCCCATCGCCACGATGAACATCATGTCCGGACCGGGAGTGACACAGAGCGCGAAAGCGGCCACGAGGAAGGCCGCGTAGAGAGACATGTCCACCATGCCGTCATGCTCGGCGCACACCCGCGCGCGGGCAGCGAATTCCGGGGAGTGAGACGTGCCGGGCAGCTCCGCCAGGGCGGGACCCCGATGCCGGGCTCGGGCGCGGGCGGCGCAGGGGGCCCAGGCGGCGCAGGCCGAGCGACGGTCCGCGGGGTAACGGTCCGCTCCCGGGCGACCAGTCGCCGCCGGCACCGACCAGGCGCTGTTCCCCGGGACGCCCGCAGCCCGCGCCCGGCAGTGCCCTCGACCGCTCCCCGGCACGGTCGTACGCGCCCGAAACTGTCCACAGGGTGTGGACGACCTCGGACCCTGTCGGTGCCGCGTGGCACGATCGACAGCGTGACCAGCACTGCCAGCACCGTGGAGCGGGCCTTCCGGGCCGCCCTGTACGACGACACCGACACCGGACTCGACACGGGCGCCTCCCTGCTCGCCGCCGACCCCGCCGCGGACGCCGAACTCGCGCGGCGGGGCGAGGAGTTCATCGCGACGGCTTGGCAGCGCGGCTGGCAGCCCGCCGATGTCGTACGCCTCGCCCGGCGCGAGCTGGAGGACGTCCACGTACACCTGGCAGCGGGGCTGATCAGGGCCCAGGCCGGGCGGGAGGGCCCGCGCGGGCACCGCTGGACCGCCCAGCTCGAGGCCCTGCCGGAGGACCCCGCGCGCCCGAACGACCGCTTCTCGCACGCCACCGCAGTGCTCCAGCTGTACCGCCTGCTGCTCCGCCTGCCCGCCCTGGAGCCCCTCGAAGAGCCCCGCCGCGAGCACGGGCCGGCCGTCTCCCGCATGCTCACCCGTATCCGCGCCCTGCTCGCCAAGGCCGAGGCGACCGGCTATCCGGAGGAGGCGGAGGCGCTGAGCGCCAAGGCGCAGGAGCTGATGGCCCGGCACAGCGTCGACGAGGCGCTGCTGGCCGCCGGTGCCCCCGCGCCGGACGCGCCCGGTGCCTGCCGCATGGGCGTCGAGCCGCCGTACGAGCAGGCCAAGGCCGTGCTGCTGGACGCGGTCGCCATGGCCAACCACTGCCGTGCGGTGTGGAACGAACCGCTCGGCTTTTCCACGGTGGTCGGCTTCGAGGCGGACCTGGAGGCGGTCGAGCTGCTCTACACCTCCCTGCTGGTGCAGGCCACGCACGCGATGACCAGGGCCGAGGCCGCCCAGAGAGCCGGCGGCCGCAAGCGGACCAAGACCTTCCGGCAGTCGTTCCTCGCCGCCTACGCCCACCGCGTCGGCGACCGCCTCGCGGCCGCCGCCGAGACCCAGGTGACCCAGGACCTGCTGCCGGTCCTCGCCACCCGCGAGGTCGCCGTCACCGACCGGCTGGAGCGCATGTTCCCGCAGACCACCACGACCCGGCTGCGCGGTGTGAGCGACGCGGCGGGCTGGACGGAGGGTGCGGCCGCGGCGGACCGGGCTCAGGTCAGGGCGCGCCCGCGGCTCGGGTGAGGCTGCCTCAGTCCCCGGCCTGCTGGAAGGCGCTGACGAAGGCGTTCGGGTCGCCCTGGCCGGTCGTGCCGGCGATCGGCCCGTACTTCCAGGGGATGTCCTGGGCGACGTCGCTGCCGGGGAGGGTGACGTTCATCGACGTGGCCTTCAGGCTCTTCGCGTCGCCGTCCGCGCCGCGCACGTAGGTGACCGTGAAGGTCGCGGAGTCGCCCTTGGCGAGCTTCAGCTTCTGCGCCTTCGCCCCCTTCTGGGGCTTCAAGGTGGCCGTGACGCCGCTCCGGTTCACCTCGACGTGCGGAAAGCCGTCCAGGGTGCAGGGCGCGCTCTGGTTGGTGATGCTGACAACCACCTGGCCGGTGTCCCCGGCGGCCGGCGCCACGCTCGCGGAGCCGGCCTGGACGGAGGCCTTGCCGACCGCACAGCCCGACCCGGACTTGCTCTTCCCGCCGTCGCTGCCGCCGCCGTCGCAGGCGGTCAGGGCGAGGGTGACGGCGAGAGCGGTGACAGTGAGCGGAATCGCGCGCATGAGCTGGTCCCATCGAGGTCGTGACGGTCTCCCCGCATCATGGCGCCTGCCCGCGGCGAGCGATCGCGCACCCCTCCGCAATTCACCGCTTCAGGGCAGTCGGCAGTCCGGACGGCAGCTTGCCGCCCTCGGCCCTGGTGTAGGTCTCCTGGCCGAGCTTGCCCGACCATGTCACCTTCATGCCGTCCCCGCTCACCGAGTCGACCATGCCGGTGACCCGGTCCTTGCTGCCGTCGGTGCAGGTCAGATGGATCATCTGCATGCCCGCCTCGGTACCCGCCGCACCACTGCACACGGTCCCGCCGGTCGCGAAGAGCCCGGCCTGCTTCCCGGTGATCACCAGGGCCACGACCGAGCCCTTGCTGGTGGTGAGCCAGCTGCCCTGGAGCTTGCCGGAGGTGCCCGCCACCGCGCCGGTGCCGGAACCCGTGGTGGACGTCGGGGTCACGCTCGGGGTGGGCGAGGAGCCGTCCTTGGAGCCGCCCCCGCTGCACGCGGTCAGCGCGAGCGCGCCCACCAGCCCCGCGGCCGCGGCCGCGGTCCGCACCCTTGCAGTCGCCGTAGTCACGTCAAGCTCCCAAGCTGTAGCGAGCCGGCCGTCCCGGGGCCGTCGACCCGTTCCGGACGCCCCCCGGACCGGAGGGACCGCAGCAAGTTACCAGCCGTCAGCGGGAGGACTTCCGGACGCCGGACCGGAATCCGCTGTGCGCGTTCGCGGAGGCAGCGCCCGCTCCCGTGCGTTCCTGACGGCCCGTGCCGACCGCCCATACGCAGGTGGAGGACCATAGGTAGGCGTTTCCCTACTGTTGACGCGTAGCAAAAAGCCTACGTATTCTTCCGGCATGACCATCACGCATGCCTCATTCGTCACGCTCCCCGTCTCCGACCAGGACCGGGCTCTGCGCTTCTACACGGACGTCCTCCGCCTGGAGGTCACCGCCGACCGGGACCTGCCCCAGGGTCGCTGGCTGCAGGTGGCTCCCAGGGGCGCGCAGACCGCGTTCACGCTCTCGGGACCGGCCATGGGTGGTTTCGAGCCCGGCTCCGCGCGGGGGATCATGTTGCTCACGACCGATGTGGACGCGGACTGTGCCCGGCTCGCCGCGGCCGGGACCGCCGTGCAGGGACCGGACGACCTCCCCTGGGGGCGGATGGCCTCCTTCACGGACCCCGACGGCAACGGTCTGATGCTGCTGACGGAGAAGGAAGGCTTCTGACCGCTCCATGAACGGGACGGGTACCGCCGCCGAGGACCGCGTCTTCGCCGCGCTCGCCAACGTCACCCGCCGCGAGGTGCTCCGCCTGCTGCGCGAACGCGGGCCGCAGCCCGTACAGGCGCTCGCCGACCACTTCGACATGCGCCGCCCGAGCCTCTCGGAGCACCTCAAGGTGCTCCGGGAGGCCGGCCTCGTCTCCGAGCAGCGGTCCGGCCGGCAGCGCATCTACCGCCTCGAGGCGGCCCCGCTCGCCGAGGTGCAGGACTGGCTCCATCCGTACGAGCGGTTCTGGCGCGAGAAGCTGAAGGGTCTCGGCGATCTGCTCGACCGCATGCCCGACGATGACCAGCCATGACCACAGCACCCGACGGTGACACCGGCGGCCTCACCACGATCCGTGTCGCCCAGTTCTTCCCCCACCCGCCCGCCAAGGTCTGGCGGGCCCTGACCGAGCCCGGCCTGCTGGCCCAGTGGCAGATGCCGGGCTCCGAGGACTTCCGGCTCGAGGTCGGCCACCGGTACCGCATGACCTCGGTCCCGCGTCCCGGCTCCCGCTTCTCCGGTGTCGTGGAGGTCCAGGTCCTGACCTACGACACCGGGCGGATGCTCTCCCTCCGGTGGGCGGACGCCGATCCGGCCAATCTCGCGGAGTGGACCATCACCTGGACCCTGGAACAGGAAGGGCGCGGTACGCGTCTCTTCCTAGTGCACGAGGGATTCGATCCGGACGACCCGGCACAGATGATGGCGCGGAAGATCATGGACGGGGGCTGGAGAGGACATGTCCTGCCCGCCCTGGGGCGCGCGCTGGAGCAGCTTCGGTAAAGCGCACGTCAAGGCTGTAATCGCGGGACCACGTCTCGTGCACGTGCATCTGCTCATGCGGCTGCACATGAACGGGGTTATGATCCGGGTCAGTTGACCACCGCATCTATGGCCACATCAGCCAGTGCACCACCGGGGAGCGACCTGTGGACCGCGACGTTGACGGCGTGTACGGGGGGTACGACGTGTACAACGGCATGGCTGCCACGCAGCTGGACGGAGTGGCCTGGCAGAAGAGCAGGCACAGCAACTCGCAGGGCTCCTGCGTGGAGTTCGCGCGGCTGCCCGGCGGCGAGGTGGCCGTACGCAACTCGCGCTTCCCGGACGGGCCCGCGCTCGTCTACACGCGCGCCGAGATCGAGGCCATGCTCCTCGGCGTCAAGGACGGCGAGTTCGATCATCTGGTGGCCGGCTGAAACGACTCAGTGATCTCGGCACGGCTCACGGTCGGCCCCAGCCCGGAGGCGGTCGGGTGAACTCGGGGTGTACGCGCGTAGAAACGCGGCGTCACTGGACGCCGCGTGGCGTCAGCCGGCCGGCCGGAGCCGGAACATCGCCCAGACCACCTTGCCGTCGAGGGTGCCCGCGAGCGGGTGCCAGCCCCAGCTGTCGGCGAAGGAGTCGACCAGGAACAGACCCCGGCCCGACTCGGCCGAGAAATCGTCCGAATCGCGCGGGGCGGGCGTCTCGTGGCTGGAGTCGCGCACCGCGCACACCAGTCGCTCGGTCCAGTGCATCAGGTGCAGCCGCACGGAGGCCGGATGCTCGGCGCAGCACGCGCCGGCCGAGTCGCAAGGTGCGGACCGCAGTGCCTCGTTGGCGGGGTGGTGGGGGAGGGGCAGGCCGTGCCGCAGGGCGTTGGTCACGAGCTCGGAGACCACGAGACATATGTCGTCGAAGCGCTCGCCCACGTCCCACTTGTCCAAGGTGCCGCGGGTGAAGCGCCGGGCCTCGCGCACCGCTTCGTAGCGGGCGGGCAGAGCGCAGGAGGCGGCCTCGGCCACGGCCGCGGGATCCCACGGCGGAAGGCCCTGCCGTAATGGCTTGAGCATGGTCGATCCATTCGTCCCCATGCGAGGCACTCCCGGGAATTCGCGGTCGTTGCGATGCAGCGGTGGCGCGGCACCATGGTTTCGGATGGGAGGAGCAGATGCAAGGGCAGATGCACGTGCACGCGACCGAAATGAACCTGCCCGTACCACTTCTTGGCCATTTTTTCCGCCACGTTCGACCGAACATCTCCCAGAGGTCCTGACCTTTGCCGCGTAAAACGGCCGACCTCTTTCCGTTTCCGTAACCGGACGAGTACTGCTTGGAGTGTTTTAGTGGCAGACTTCGGCCCCTGGAGACGGTTGGGGAGGCTGGCGAAGGTGAGCGCGGGAGAGCCCGGATCGGTGGTGCGGCGCATGCTGCTCGGTTCGCAACTCAGGCGACTGCGTGAAGCACGGGGGATCACGCGTGAGGCGGCGGGTTACTCGATCCGCGCCTCCGAATCGAAGATCAGCCGGATGGAGCTGGGCCGGGTGAGCTTCAAGACCAGAGACGTCGAAGACCTGCTGACGCTGTACGGCATCACGGACGAGGCGGAGCGCGAGTCGCTGCTCTCCCTCGCCCGGGAGGCCAACGTGGCCGGCTGGTGGCACAGTTACACGGACGTGCTGCCCACCTGGTTCCCCACCTACGTGGGACTGGAGGGCGCCGCCTCCCTGATCCGGGTGTACGAGGTGCAGTTCGTGCACGGCCTGCTCCAGACGGAGGACTACGCCCGCGCGGTGGTCCGGCGCGGTATGAAGGGTGCGAGCGCCGCCGACGTGGACCGGAGGGTCGCGCTGCGCCTGGAGCGCCAGAAGCACCTGCTCGCCGACAACGCGCCCGAATTCCACATCGTGCTGGACGAGGCCGCCCTGCGCCGCCCCTACGGCGACCGCGACGTGATGCGCGGCCAGTTCCAGCACCTGATCGACGTCTCCCAGCGCCCCAACGTCCGGCTGCAGGTCATGCCGTTCAGCTTCGGCGGCCACTCCGGCGAGAGCGGCGCCTTCACCATCCTCAGCTTCCCCGAGTCGGATCTGTCCGACGTGGTGTACGTGGAGCAGCTGACCAGTGCCCTCTACCTGGACAAGCGCGAGGACGTCGCCCAGTACGAGCAGGCGCTGAAGGAGCTGCAGCAGGACAGCCCGGGCCCGGACGAGAGCAGGGACCTGCTGCGCGGTCTGCTGCAACTGTCTTGAGAGGACACCCTCAACTCGCTTTAAACGCCAGTACGATGACGGTTGATCAGACCGTGACCGGGATCTGGCGTCTGCTAGTGATTGAGGGATCACATGTCGTCCTACTTCAGCGACCTGGCCCAGCAGTACATCGACGGTGAATGGCGTCCGGGCACCGGTTCCTGGGATGTCATCGACTTCAACCCGTACGACGACGAGAAGCTGGCCTCGATCACCGTGGCCACGGTCGACGAGGTCGACCAGGCCTACCGGGCCGCCGCCCGCGCCCAGAAGCAGTGGGCGGCGACCAACCCGTACACCCGCCGCGCGGTGTTCGAGCGGGCGCTCAGACTGATAGAGGACCGCGAGCAAGAGATAGCCGACCTGATCATCGCGGAGCTGGGCGGCACGCGCGTGAAGGCGGGCTTCGAACTGCACCTCGCCAAGGAGTTCCTGCGCGAGGCGGTCCACCTGGCGCTGCGCCCCGAGGGCAAGATCCTGCCCTCGCCGGCCGACGGCAAGGAGAACCGCGTCTACCGGGTGCCGGTGGGCGTGGTGGGCGTGATCAGCCCGTTCAACTTCCCGTTCCTGCTGTCGATCAAGTCGGTGGCCCCGGCCCTCGCCCTGGGCAACGGCGTGGTGCTCAAGCCGCACCAGAACACCCCGATCGCCGGCGGCACCCTGGTCGCGAAGATCTTCGAGGAGGCGGGCCTGCCCGGCGGCCTGCTCAACGTCGTCGTCACCGACATAGCCGAGATCGGTGACGCCTTCATCGAGCATCCGATCCCCAAGGTCATCTCCTTCACCGGCTCCGACAAGATCGGCCGGCACGTCGCCACCGTCTGTGCCGCCAACTTCAAGCGCTCGGTGCTCGAACTGGGCGGCAACAGCGCGCTGGTGGTCCTGGACGACGCCGACATCGACTACGCGGTGGACGCGGCGGTCTTCAGTCGGTACGTCCACCAGGGCCAGGTCTGCATGGCCGCGAACCGGGTGCTCGTCGACCGTTCGATCGCGGAGGAGTTCACCGAGAAGTTCGTCGCCAAGGTCGGCTCCCTGAAGGTCGGCGACCCGCGCGACCCGCTGACCGTCATCGGTCCGGTGATCAACTCCGCGCAGGCCAACGCCCTTTCGGCGGCGGTCGAGCAGGCGCTGGCCGAGGGCGCCACGGCCCTGATGCACGGCACCACCACCGGCAACCTGGTCGAGCCCAGCGTGCTCACCGACCTCCCCGCCGACTCCGCCCTGCTCCAGCAGGAGGTCTTCGGGCCGGTCGTCTTCCTCGTGCCCTTCGACGGCGAGGAGGAGGCGGTCCGGATCGTCAACGACACCCCGTACGGCCTCAGCGGTGCCGTCCACACGGGCGACATCGAGCGCGGTGTGGCGTTCGCCAAGCAGATCGACACCGGCATGTTCCACGTGAACGACGGCACGGTTCACGACGAGCCGCTGGTGCCGTTCGGCGGTGAGAAGCACTCCGGTCTCGGGCGGCTCAACGGCGAGACCACCCTGGAGGCCTTCACCACGATCAAGTGGATCTCGGTGCAGCACGGCCGCAGCGGCTTCCCGTTCTAGTTGCTGGGTGTCCTTCGGGTGCCGGGGCCTTGCGGACAGAAACTGACCGCAAGGCCCCGTAGCGTCGTCGGTGTCAGGGAAACGGACCCGAGGGAAGGCGGCCGTCATGGTCACTCACGTGGGAGCAGAGGCGCAGGGCGACGAACGGGGGGCGCTGCTGTCGTTCCTGGAGGAGCAGCGCGGAGGGATCCGCCGGGCGCTGCTGGGGCTGACGGAGGAGCAGGCCCGCTCCCGGCCCAGCGCCAGCGAGCTGTCCCTGGGCGGACTGCTCAAGCATGTCGCCGAGGTCGAGCAGAGCTGGGTGGCCCGGGCCAGGCAGGAGCCGCCGGCCATCCGGCGCGACGAGTCGAACTGGCACGAGACCTTCCAGTTGGTCGGCGACGAGACGGTCGCCTCGCAGCTCGGGTACTGGGAGGAGGTCGCCGCCGAGACGGAGAAGCTTGTCCGGTCCGCGCCCAGCCTGGACGACACCTTCCCGCTGCCGCCGGACCCCTGGTTCCCGCCGGAGGGCCGCGTCTCCCTGCGCTGGCTGTGTCTGCACCTGATCCGCGAGACGGCCCGGCACGCCGGCCACGCCGACATCATCCGCGAGTCGCTCGACGGCAGGACCGCGTTCGAGCTGGTGGCCCTGGAGCAGGCCGGGTAACGGCCGGCCTAACCTGGAGCCCATGTCAGCGATCCGTCTTCTCGTGCTCGGCGCGGTGCGCCAGCACGGGCGGGCCCACGGCTACCAGGTCCGCAACGACCTGGAGTACTGGGGCGCGCACGAGTGGTCCAACGCCAAGCCGGGCTCGATCTACCACGCCCTGAAGCAGATGGCGAAACAGGGACTGCTGCACGAGCACGAGATCGCCCCGTCCACCGCCGGCGGCCCGCCGCGCACCGAGTATGAGATCACCGACCTCGGCGATGAGGAGTTCTTCCGGCTGCTGCGGGCGTCCCTGGTCTCCTCCGACCAGAAGGCGGACATCCAGTCGGCGGCCATCGGCTTCCTGGTCGAGCTTCCCCGGGCCGAGGCGCTGGCCCTGCTCAGGGAGCGGATCCGGCGGATCGAGGAGTGGCGGGCCACCGTCACCGAGCACTACATCCCCGAGGACGGCCCCCGACAGCTGGGCCACATCGGCGAGATCATGAACCTCTGGGTCCATTCGGCCGACTCCGACGCGGCCTGGACCCGGGGGCTGATCGACCGCCTGGAGTCCGGCGCCTACACCTTCGCCGGCGAGGGCGAACCCTTCGTGGGCGTGCTCACCGAGGGCCAGGAGAACCCGTACGCGACGGGGGAGCGGCATCCGGGGGACGACCGCTGACCGGCCTCCTGGCGGTGTTCTTCAGGCAGGGGCGCTCCGTGCGACGTCCGAGGACTGACCGAAGGGAGCCCCGCGCCCGACGGGCCGGGTGGCCCGACTGCGCCGTGGCCCGGTGCGGGCAGACGGACCTGGGTCCGGGGTCCGTCTGCCGCGTTCACCGGCTCTTCGTGGAGAGGTCGTGGGTGGCTTCGAGGAGTGGCCGCGGCTCGACACCGTCTGTCGGCCGGCTGTCGGAGGGTTCTCCCTGGGGCTGGACGGACATGACGACGACCACCTGGTAGTCGCCGGGGTGCTGGTCCACGTCCGACCACGTGGTGCCGGGGCAGAGGCTGTCGAGCGGCAGGGTCTTGGTGTACGGACGCCGGCCGACGGGGTACAGGAGGGCCGGCCCGCCGTCCGGACCAGTGTCGGCGGCGGGCTTCTGGCGGCCGACGACGACGCCGTGCTTGATCAGGAGGGCCGTGGGCGGGACATCGATGATCGGCAGGCTGAGTGCCTCTGTCCGGTCCTGGGAGGTGATCCTGTAGGTGGTCCGCAGCGTGGAGCCCTGGCGCCGCAGGGATGTGACGGTCAGTTGCAGGGACTCGTCGGGGCCGCTGACGACGACCGGGGGTTCGATGGTGCCGCCGCAGGGCAGGGAGCGGTCCTGGAACTTCAGCGGCGGGGAGGTGGTGGTTGTCGGGGCGGGGTGGGCCCGATCACCGGTCACCGCGCCGGAATCGGCCCCGCATCCGGCGAGGGCGAGCAGCAGGACGGGGACGGCGGGCAGCAGGACGCGACGCATGAGTTCCTCCATGAAGTGTCGAGAGCGGTGCGAGCAGAGGCAGAGGGGCCGGTCATGAGGTCGGCCGTTCAACCGGCCAGGGGGCGCGGGCGACGATCACCGAATCGGGGGCCCGAGTGCCGGAGGGGCCGGCCTTCCGGGTGACGAGGACGACGGCGACTTCGCAGCTGTCCTTCCTCACCGAACTCCAGGTGGTTCCCGCGCAGGGATTCCCTGGCACGGGCGCGAGCCGGACGCGGTGCGGGCGGCCGGGGGTGATGGTCACCTGGTGCGCGGTGTTCTCGGAGGCCGGTCCGGATGGATCCTGGCCGGCCACGACCCGGCCGTTCTTCAGGACGAGAATCCATGGCCCGGCCGACAGGACCGATCGGGCGGTCGCGTCCACCGCGTAGGTGACCTGCGGGGCTCCGTCCCGTGCCGTGCGCACGTCGGAGATGCGCACGGTCACGGCCCCCCGGCCGGTACTCGCCGGGATCTTCATGCCGCAGGTGTAACCAGGGAGCCCTGGAGCTTCGCCACTCGTCGCCGGGGGCTGCTTGATCACCGAGTCCGCCGGTGACTTGATCTCCGGCGTCGAGACGGACGGCAGCGCGTTCAGCGCGACCGCGGCGGCCACGGCCAGGCCCGCCCCGGCCACGGCGGTGTATTGGATGCGCCTGCGTCGGCGCACCCGGGTCCGGACGCGCTCGGTGTCGATCTCCAGCGGCGGTGTGCGGTGCGCGGCGGCCAGCAACTGTTCGCGCAGCTCCTCCGGCTTCATGTCTCCAGCCTTTCCTCCGCGACGTGCTGGGCGGGTGGCCGCAACTGGGCGCCCAACCGTGCCAGCGCGTCGCTCAGATGACGCTTGACCGTGCCCTCACCGCAGCCGAGCCGCGTCGCGATGTCCGCGGTGGACATGTCCTCGTAGTAACGGAGCACCACGCAGGCCCGCTGTCTCGGCGACAGTCCGCGCATGGCGTCCATGAGGTCGATCCGGTGCAGGACGTCCGTGCTGTGGTCGGCGACCGGCTCCGCTGACACGAGCCGTGGAAGCGCGCGGATCCAGCGGGTTCGGCGCCGGTGCAGGTCCAGGTAGCGGTTGAGCATCGTGCGACGTACGTACGCCTCCGCCTCACCCAGTTCCCACGCACGGCGGGGCCGGGAGAAGACTCGTACCAGTGCCTCCTGAACCAGGTCGGCGCCCTCCGCACGGTTGCCGCACAGCAGGAAGCCGTATCGGTTCAGCTCCGCGCCGCGCTCCTGCGCGAGCTCGGACAGCAGCCTTGACCAGTCGGCCACATTCCCTCCCATCCCCTCACCCGGTATCACGAACAACTCCCCCGTCCGGTTGGGGCCTTGCGGCCAGGAAGTTTCGAAGGGCCGCCGCGGACGGTGCGGCGCGGGATGCCGCCCACAGATGCGAGGGGCACCACAGTCTCCGGGTGGAAGCTCTGTGGTGCCCCTCGCGGCGGTGCCGGATTACTGGTGCGGGTTCAGCTTCAGGCCGAAGCTGTGGAGGATGTCAGTGGCCTCCGTCCACTCGATCTCCCCCGGACCGTTGCCGGCGGAGACGATTCCGCGCGCCTGGCGGCGGCGGCTGTCGTTGACCACGAACACGAGGCCACCGGAGTCGCCCTCGGTGCCGCAGTAGGACCCCTTGCCCTGGACGCCCCGCACGTTGTGGAGGGAGCCGTCGGCCCACTGGATCCTGTACCGGTAGTCGTCGTTGGAGGTCGTGATGTCGCAGGGGACACCCTTGTGGTTGTAGAACGAGCGGGCGCCGTCCTGGCAGACCCTCTGTCCCTTGTAGGAGTAGGCGACGTTGTTGACGGCGTACCACTTGCCGGTGGGCGTGTCGGCCTCGTCCGAGTTGAAGCCCTTGCCGTTGTAGAGGCCGCTGTCGATGAGCTGGGCGTCCCAGCCGTCCTTGGTGCTGGTCACCTTGCCGAAGTACTTGCCGTGGCTGCCGGTCCAGTGGCCGGGGGTCGAGCCGCCCTCACCGTAGACGCCCGCGCCGTTGGGGAAGCAGTGGGCGGCGGTGATGAGGTAGTCGCGTCCGTGCGAGTTCTCGGCGGCGATGCCGCCGGTGCACTGGGCGACATAGCCGGACTTGCGGGCGTTGCCGACGAGGACGTCGCCGCCGATCTGCGGACGGGAGTCGTTCCAGCGCCAGGAGGCCGCCGTCTTGATCTTGCCCGGCACGTAGGTGACGGGGATGCCGTCCAGCCGGTTGCCCCGCGCCTTGACCCGCTGCAGCGCGCTCGGCTTGACCTCCACGGTGATACCGGAGCCGTCGGCCTTGGGCGCCGCGCCGTAGTACACCTCCTTCGAGGCGTCCTTGACGGCGCCCAGCGGGAATATCTTGTCGATCTCCCGGTCCAGCACCTTCCTGCTGTAAGCGGCGTTCTGAACGCGAATCAGCGCGGTGTCGATCGTCGGGTGGGCGTGCTTGGCGGCGGCGACCAGCTTCGCGGCCCGGGTGCTGTCGGTGGCGAAGAGGGTGACGAAGCCGCCCTCCTCGTCGACGTGCAGGTCGCTGTAGGTGTCGGCGAACGTGCCGCGGCCCTGCTCGCCGAGGGCGTTGGCGACGGCGTTCAGCGGTGCGACCTTCTTGGCGTGCGCGAGGAGCGCGGCGTCGGTGGTGGTGGCTCGCTGCCCGTCGTTGGCCTCGGCCGCCGGCGTCGCCACGACGGCGAGCAACGCGCCTAACGCCGAGGCGGTGGTGAGCGCGAGGAGCTTGGTACGTGTACCAGGCATGAGGGTCCCCCTGAAAGATGTGAATTTCCCCGTGTGACCAAACGGTCGAGCGTCATCGAAACTCAGAGCCGGACGGGCGTCAAGGGAATTATGCGGAGCCACCCCTGCGTGCGCGGAATTGTCGGCTCCGAATGTCGGCAGGAGGCCGGAAAAGCGGAGTGGGTGATTCAGCAATTTCTGTCGGCCATGCCTGCCCACTCGCTCCTGGGCTAGTCAAAGCCCTGGTCAGACGCATGGTGGAGTCGCCGAAATCGGTAGCGGGGCTCGCTGTCGGCGAAATGATGTGTATCGAAACCTTCAGGTGGAGGGTTTCGTGTGCGCCCGGGGACGCTAACCCATCCTTTACGCTGCGGAGGCAAAGAAAAAGTAAAAGTAAATGGTTCGACTCTCGGGAGTCCGTCCCCTATCGTCGGCTCGTCCTGTCCGACAGCCCGCTGAGGGAGTGCACCGAGTGAAGAGCCCTATCAAGTTACGCAGTCTTCTTATGGCCGCTGGAGTGATTGCCGGCCTGGTCTCGGCGTCCGGTGTGGTCGACGCCAGTGCCGCGGACGCCCGCCCGGCGTCCTCGCCCGCGAGGCCGGACCTCTCGCCTTCCGGGCAGGCGGCGCCGCGCTGGACCGCCGCGGCGGCGCAGCGGTTCTGGACCGACCGGCGCATGGCCGAGGCGAAGCCGCTTCCGGAGGACCGGCGCCCGGCATCGGCGGATGCCCCGTCTGCGAACCCGGGCAGGCCCCTGTCACGGCGTGCCGGGGTCGGCCCGGGAAGCTCGCACTTCGGCGGGCTGCCGATGATCGGTCGGATGTATGTGCAGAGAGGCGGCGGTTCCTACTTCTGCACCGCGAGTGTGATCAACAGCTCGCACCACAACATCGTGCTGACCGCGGGCCATTGCATGGACTCCAGGGCCGGGAGCGGTTCGATGGCGTTCGTGCCGCAGTGGACCGCGGCCAGACCGCGACCGCATGGGATCTTCCCGGTCGCCACCGACTCCAGAGGGCGCAGCCTGGTCTGGATCGATCAGCGCTACTACGACCGCGGGCACACGAAGGGCGCGCCGTGGGACGTGGCGTTCGCTCGGCTCGGAGCGCGCAGCGACGGCAAGCAGGTGCAGGACGTCGTGGGCGGCAACACCCTTGTCACCGGGCGCGGTTACGCGTTCCCCCGAGTCAGGCTGATCGGCTATCCGAACACCGACCGGCAACCGCTGACCTGCACCAACTCCACGACGCGGTTCACCCCGAACGACGGCACGCCCGGCTCGTACCTCCGGATCGCCTGCGACGACTACCGGTCGGGTACCAGTGGCGGCCCGTTCCTGGCGAACTTCGACGCGCACACCGGGAGGGGCGATGTGGTCGGGAGCATAGGCGGCTGGAAGACAGGGGGGCCCACCGCCGACATCTCCTACAGCCCGTACTTCGGCTCCGACATCCGGCGTCTGTACAACGCCGCCGTGGCCGGCTCGCCGCCCGCCCGGCCCTGAGCGCTGCCGCAGTGACGGGCCGGCGGTGAAGCGCCCCCTGCCCCGGCGCCCACCGCGCGGGTGCAGGCCCTAGGGCCCTTCTGATGGATCTCGGCGGCGTCGCGGCGTCCTGCACGCACGCTCGCCGCACGGCGCGAAGGGACAGGTGGCTCCGCCACATGACCCTCCACGCCGCACGCCGAGCGCACGCACCGGACGCCGCTCCTTCCCCCACGGAGATCCATCAGAAGGGCCCTAGTGGTGGAAGCCGGTGGCCGCCGCCCTGTCCCGGGTCAGCGGGTGCGGCTGCCGGCGCAGCTCCGGCACCAGGCGGGTCAGGTCGTCGGCGAAGAGGTCGGCGAGGTCGCGCGAGAAGCCGTTGCGGCACACGACCCGCACCACGGACAGGTCCTCGCGGTTGGGCGGGAAGGTGTACGCGGGCACCAGCCAGCCGTTCTCGCGCAGCCGCCGGGAGACGTCGAAGACGTCGTACGTCTGGACGTCCGGTGCGGTCGTGAAGGCGAACACCGGTAGTTCGTCCCCCCGGGTCAGCAGCCGGAAGTCGCCGATCGCCTCGATCCGGTCCGCCAGCGAGGCCGCCACGTCCCGGGTCGCCTGCTGCACCGCCCGGTAGCCCTCGCGGCCCAGCCGCAGGAACGTGTAGTACTGCGCCACCACCTGGGCGCCCGGGCGGGAGAAGTTGAGCGCGAAGGTGGGCATGTCGCCGCCGAGGTAGTTGACCCGGAAGACCAGCTCCTCGGGCAGCGCCTCCTTGTCCCGCCACAGCGCCCAGCCGACGCCCGGGTAGACCAGGCCGTACTTGTGCCCCGAGGTGTTGATCGAGGCCACGCGCGGGAGGCGGAAGTCCCACACCAGGTCCTCGTCGAGGAAGGGCGCCACCATCGCGCCGGACGCGCCGTCCACGTGCACGGGGATGTCGAGACCGGTGCGCTCCTGCAGGGCGTCCAGGGCCGCGCACAGGTCGGCGATCGGCTCGTACGACCCGTCGAAGGTCGAGCCGAGGATGCCGACGACCCCGATGGTGTTCTCGTCGCACAGCTCGGCCGCCGCCTGCGGGTCCAGGTGGTACCGGTCGCCCTCCATCGGGACCAGCCGGGCCTCCACCTCCCAGAAGTTGCAGAACTTGTCCCAGCAGACCTGGACGTTGATACCCATGACCAGGTTCGGGCGCGCTCCCGGATAGCGGTCGGCGTTGCGCTTCGTCCAGCGCCGCTTCAGCGCCATCCCGGCGAGCATGCACGCCTCGCTCGACCCCGTGGTCGAACAGCCCTCGGCGGCCGCCGGGTCCGGCGCGTTCCACAGGTCGGCGAGCATCGCCACACAGCGCCGCTCCAGTTCGGCGGTGCGCGGGTACTCGTCCTTGTCGATCATGTTCTTGTCCCGGCACTCCGCCATCAGCTCACCGGCCTGCGGCTCCATCCAGGTGGTGACGAAGGTGGCTAGGTTCAGCCGGGAGTTGCCGTCCAGCAGCAGCTCGTCGTGCACGAGCTGTGCCGCCGTGCTGGGCGGCAGGGGTGTTTCGGGGAGCCGGTGCTTGGGCGGGGCCTCGGTCATCTCGACGACCGGGTTCGCCTCCCCGAAGAACGGGTTGACCGACATCGGCCGCTCGTCGTGCTTCCCAGGACCTTTGTGCAGAGCCATGAATGTGCCTCCAGAAGGAGAGAGAGTGAGGGCTAGCTAGCGGACCGGGGTGCCGTCCTTGCGCAGCTGCATCTGCGGCCGCCCGGTGACCAGCAGCCAGGCGGGCAGCGAAGCGACGCACAGCAGGGCGATGATCACCGGCGAGGCCACCAGGACGGCGGCCGTGAACAGGCTCACCCAGCCCTGCCGGGTGATCGCCAGGAGAATGCCCAGCACACTCGCCGACACACCCAGTGCGGGCGGCACGGCCGGAATCAGCGCGTGGGCACACAGCCCCAGGGCGGTGCCGATGAAGACGGCGGGGAAGATGCGGCCGCCCCGGAAGCCGCAGGACGCCGCGACCAGCAGCGCGGCCAGCTTCACCACGGCCATCGCGGCGAACTGCCCGGCCGACCAGCCCTCCGGATCGTGCGCCAGCACCCCGAGCTCGGTCAGCCCCTTGAACAGCGTCAGACGGCCGCCCACGGCCGCCAGAGCCCCGAGGACGACCCCGCCGGCCGGAAGCATCAGCATCGGGTGCCGCAGTCGCTGGAAGGCGGAGTGGACGTACGGGAAGGCTCGTACGCCACACATGCCGAGCAGCGCGGCCGCCGAGGCGATCACCAGGGCCGACAGCAGGTCCTGCCAGTGCGGGCGGCCCAGGGCGGGCAGGCCCAGGTCGAAGGCCGGGCGGAAGAGCAGGGTGGTCGTCATGGCCCCGACCGCGGCCGCGGTCAGCGGCGCGAACAGGTTGTCCCACAGCAGCCCCCGCGTCGGACGCCCGGCCAGCGCCTCGGAGATGACCAGTGCCGCCGCCACCGGCGTGCCGAACAGTGCGCCGATCGTCGCCGCCTCGGCCAGCAGCGGCCACAGGGCGCCCGGCGTGCGGCGCAGGAAGCGCCCGCCCAGCCAGGCGGCCAGGCCCACGTTCACGGCGATGATCGGGTTCTCCGGGCCGAGGCTCGGCCCGCCGGCCAGCATCAGCCCGGTCGCCAGCACCAGGCCCGGCAGCACCGCCGGCGGCAGGACGGGCGCGTCCAGACCGGTGGTGGCGGGGTCGGGGCCGGCGTGCCCCGGCACCTTCCAGACCACGAGCCCGACGGCGATCCCGGTCGCCACGAGCATGACGAACATCCACAGCACGGAGTAGCGACCCACACCCAGCGCGTCCGGCAGGGGCCCCCACAGCACGTGCTGGAGCTGCTCCGCCGCCAGGCTCACCCCGACGTACACCAGGCTCGCGGCAACCCCCACGACGACCGAGGGCAGTACAAGGGGCAGCAGAGCCCGTGCCGGGGTCGCCGGACGAGTCGTGCGAGCGTGCTGCTCGGTGTCCTGGGCCACGGGCTCACCATAAGCGGACAGAACATGTCGAACACCCCGAAGCGGATCCGGCTTGCACCTCACGTGGCGTGAGGCATCAGCGTGGACGACGTACCGACGACAAGGAGCGGAAAGTGAGCTACTCCGTGGGACAGGTCGCGGGGTTCGCCGGCGTCACGGTGCGCACCCTGCACCACTACGACGAGATCGGGCTGCTCGTGCCGGGCGAGCGCACGTACGCCGGCCACCGGCGCTACACCGACACCGACCTCGACCGGCTCCAGCAGATCCTGTTCTACCGGGAGCTCGGCTTCCCGCTCGACGAGGTCGCGGCCCTGCTCGACGACCCGGAGGCGGACCCGCGCGCACACCTGCGCCGCCAGCACGACTTGCTGACCGCCCGGATCGAGAAGCTGCAGAAGATGGCCGCGGCCGTGGAGCACGCCATGGAGGCACGCACGATGGGCATCAACCTCACACCGGAGGAGCGGTTCGAGGTCTTCGGGGAACAGAACGACCCCGAGAAGTACGCCGAGGAGGCCGAGCAGCGCTGGGGCGACACGTCCGAGTGGGCCGAGTCACAGCGCCGCACCGCCCGCTACGACAAGGAGGACTGGAAGCGCATCAAGGCCGAGGCCGACGGCTGGAACGAGCGGTACACCGCTCTCGTCGCCGCCGGTGAGCAGCCGTCCGGCGCGGCGGCCATGGAGCTGGCCGAGGAGCACCGGCAGCACATCTCCCGGTGGTTCTACGAGTGCCCGCCCCAGATGCACCGCTGTCTCGGCGAGATGTACGTCTCCGACGAACGCTTCAAGGCGTACTACGACGCCATGCGGCCGGGCCTGGCCGAGCACCTGCGCGACGCGATCACCGCCAACGCCGACCGGCACACCTCCTGACCTGTCCCGGCCCGGGTGCGCACGGGGGTCACTCCCGGGCCAGGACCACGGCCGTGCCGTACGCACACACCTCCGTGCCCACGTCCGCGGCCTCCGTCACGTCGAAGCGGAACATCAGCACCCCGTTGGCCCCACGCGCGCGTGCCTGCTCCACCAGCCGCTCCATGGCCTGGTTGCGGGTCTGCACGAGCGTCTTGGTGAGTCCCTTCAGCTCGCCGCCGATCATCGACTTCAGCCCGGCGCCGATCTGGCTGCCGAGGTGCCGGGAACGCACGGTGAGCCCGAAGACCTCGCCCAGCACCTGTCGCACCCGGTATCCGGGCACGTCGTTCGTCGTCACGACCAGCACGTCCGGCTGGGGCCCCTGGCCGCCGCCGTAGTCATCGAGTCCCATGGCTCACAGCTTTGCCCCAGTCGTCCCACAGTGCATCCTGGAGTCACCGGTGGAACCTGGGGCGGTCACATCGCGTTGATAGCTTTGTGCGGCCGCACAAGGACGCCGTAGCCGCCCTCATCCCCTCAGGAGCCCGGACCCGTGATGACACTCGCCCTCGGCCCGAGCTGGCTGGATCCCGCCCATCTACTCAACACCTACAGCATCTGGGGTCTGCTGCTCGTCGTCTTCGCCGAGTCCGGCCTGCTCATAGGTTTCTTCCTGCCGGGCGACTCACTGCTGTTCACCTGCGGCCTGCTGATCACGTCCCACGAGCTGCACTTCCCGCTCTGGGGTGCGATCGCCCTGATCTGCCTCGCCGCCGTCCTCGGCGACCAGGCGGGCTACATGTTCGGCAAGAAGGTCGGGCCGTCCCTGTTCAACCGGCCGGACTCGCGCCTGTTCAAGCAGGAGAACGTCGCCAAGGCGCACGAGTTCTTCGAGAAGTACGGGCCGAAGTCCCTGGTCCTGGCCCGTTTCGTGCCCATCGTGCGCACGTTCACGCCGATCGTCGCCGGCGTCAGCGGCATGAAGTACCGCTCGTTCCTGGTCTTCAATGTCATCGGCGGCGTCCTGTGGGGTGCCGGTGTCACTCTGCTCGGCTCCTGGCTCGGCAACAACGACGTCGTCAAGAACAACATCGAGGCGATCCTCATCCTGATCGTCCTCGTGTCGGTGATCCCGATCGCGATCGAGTTCCTCCGCGCGCGCGGCAAGAACAAGAAGGCGGCCGCGCGGCCCGAGGCGCAGCCCGCCCCCCAGCAGGTCCAGGCCCCGTACCAGCATCAGCCGGTCATGGACGACGCCACGACCCGCCTCCGCCGCATCGAGCCGGAGCAGCCCCAGTACCAGCAGCAGTACCGGGAGCCGCAGCAGTACGAGGAGCCGCAGCAGTACGAGGAGCCGCAGCAGTACGTGGAGCCGCAGCAGGAGCAGTACTGGAACCAGGGCCACGACAGCCAGTACTACGGCCGGCAGCAGTACCCGCAGCAGCAGTACCCGCAGCGCCGGTACGACCAGCAGCAGTACGACGAGGACCAGTACGACCAGACCCAGTACGACCAGAACCAGTACCCGTACGACTACCGCCGGCAGTAGCGCGGCGAGTCACCAGGAGCAGGGCGCTAGTAGATTGTCGCGGCTTAGTTTTGCTGTGTGGTTGGGTAGAGGTGGCGTAGTTTCACGCGTGCGTCGTCGGTGGTGAAGTGCCAGTCGACTTGGCGCTGGTTGCTGTTGGTGTG